>JAUTWX010000498.1 GCA_030838385.1 Acidobacteriaceae bacterium | reverse complement strand
CAGATATCCGCGTATCCGATTACGAGGTTGAATCCTTGGGACTTAGTTCAACCTTGTTCAGCAATGAGGATACCCATAGGGGCACGGATTCATCGCCGCCGCCAGCATGAAGCGCGCCGGGAAACTCAACGACATCGACGCGCGCGCAATCGTCACTGTGCCATCCTCCAGCGGCTGGCGCATCACTTCCAGTACGTTGCGCGGAAACTCCGGCAGCTCATCCAGAAACAGCACCCCGTTGTGCGCCAGCGAGACCTCGCCCGGCCGCGGCACAGCGCCGCCGCCGATCAGTCCAGCATCGGAGATGGTATGGTGCGGCGAGCGAAACGGCCGCTGCGTCACCAGTCCCGACTTCGCGTCCAGCACTCCCGCTACCGAGTGAATCTTCGTCGTCTCCAGCGCCTCGGCAAAGCTCAGCGGCGCCAGAATCGACGGCAGCCGCTTCGCCAGCATCGTCTTACCCGAACCCGGCGGCCCGATCATCAGAATGTTGTGGCCACCCGCGGCCGAAATTTCCAGCGCGCGCTTCGCCACCGTCTGCCCGCGCACATCCTTGAAGTCGGAGGGATAGTGCTGCAGCGCATCCAGCATCGCGCTCGAATTCACGCGGTACGGCTGCACCTGGATGCCGCCATTCACTGCCGCGTTCAGCAACTCGCGCGCCTCCGGCAACGACGCCACCGGATACACGTTCAGCCCCTCGACCACGGCGGCCTCCGCAGCATTCGCCGCCGGCACAATCAGATTGGCGATGCCGCGTTGTTTCGCCGCCACCGCAATCGGCAACATGCCCGGCACCCCGCGCACGCTGCCGTCCAGCCCCAGCTCGCCTACTGTCAGGAACTGGCTCAGATCGCGGTTCTCGAGCGCGCCATACGCACCGAGGATGCCGATCGCGATTGGCAGATCGAAGCCCGAGCCTTCTTTCTTGAGATCGGCCGGCGCCAGATTGATGGTGATGTGCGTGGGCGGCAACGTGAACCCGGAGTTGCGGAGCGCAGCGCGCACGCGATCGCGGCTCTCACGCACCGCAGCGTCCGGCAGCCCAACTGTCGAGAAGCGATCCTCCGCCACCTGAATGCCGGAGAAATCCACCTCAACATCGATGATGTGCGCGTCGATGCCATAGACCGCAGCACTCAGCGCTTTGAAATGCATACCGGGCCCGCCTGTCGCTCCTAGGGAAAAGTCGAGTATAGCCAGTGGCTTACAGGCGAAGGCAGGCCACAAAGGTTGCAGAGAGCGGCGAGTCAGCCCCGCCGCTGCTACCATATCCAGTCGTGAAAACTTCGCTGTTCGATCTCTACAAGGTCGGAATCGGGCCCTCCAGCTCGCACACCATGGGGCCTATGCGCGCCGCGCGCACCTTCCTGCTGACTCTGGACACGCACAACCTCTTGACGTCCACCGTCGAAATCTATGCCGATCTCTACGGCTCGCTCGCACTCACTGGCATGGGTCATGGGACGGATCGCGCCGTCATCCTCGGCCTGCTTGGTGAAGAGGCCAGCAAGCTCGATCCTGACACCATCGACAGCAAACTCGAAGCCATCCGCCTCTCGTCAACACTCTCGCTGCTCGGCCGCCACGTCGTTCCTTTTCGCGAAGAGCAACACATCCTCTTTCATCGCGACCAGATGATTCCGCCCGGCGCGCGCACCCAGCATCCCAACGGCATCCGCTTCACTGCATCCGATGTCACCGGCGCGCCGCTCTTCAGCGCAACGTATTTCTCCATCGGCGGCGGCTTCATTGTTGAAGACGGCGCCGACGTAAACGCAGCCCCAGTCATGACCACCAGTTCTCTACCCTATCCCTTCCGCAGCGCCGCAGAGCTACTCGAGATGGCGAAGCGCGACAACCTGCGCATCGACGAGATCATGATGCGCAACGAATGTGCCCGCCGCGGTGACGTCTCCGATGCCGCGGACTCCGTGCGCCGCGACATCCTGCACATCTGGGAGGTGATGCAAAGCTGTGTCGCGCGCGGTCTCGCGACCGACGGCATTCTGCCCGGCGGTCTGCGCGTGCGCCGCCGCGCCAAACGTCTCGCCGCGCGTTTGCAACAGCAACAAGTCGCGGGTAAAGGCACCGGCGATCCGCTCGCGCCGCTCGACTGGGTCACCATCTACGCCATGGCTGTCAATGAGGAGAACGCCGCCGGTAGCCGTGTCGTCACTGCGCCCACCAACGGCGCAGCGGGCGTCATCCCCGCCGTCGCGCACTACTACCGCAACTACGTCACCGGTGCGGACGAGGCCGGCATCCTGCGCTACTTCCTCACCTCCGCCGCCGTCGGCATTCTCTACAAGGAGAACGCCTCGATCTCCGGCGCAGAAGTCGGCTGCCAGGGCGAAGTCGGCGTCGCCTGCTCCATGGCTGCCGGCGGACTCGCCGCCGCGATGGGCGGAACGAATCCACAGGTCGAACATGCCGCCGAGATCGGCATGGAACACAACCTCGGCATGACCTGCGACCCCATCGGCGGATTAGTCCAGATCCCCTGCATCGAGCGCAACGCGATGGGCGCAGTGAAAGCGGTACACGCCTGCCGCATGGCCCTCGCCGAAGAAGACGAACACAAAGTCTCCCTCGACCAAGTCATCCGCACCATGTACGAAACCGGCCTCGATATGCAGTCGCGCTATAAGGAAACATCGTTAGCCGGGCTTGCGCTGAATGTCATTGAATGCTGAGGCGTTGAACACCTCGGCTCAATCCAATTCAGACGAAGTTACTTGTAAGCTGACTTCACAGGCATTACGGCAATCTAGGTTCGGAATCAGAGACGACGCCATTTGCGATGCTTCTTTCCCTTTGCGTCCGCCCGAACGTTCGGGGGCCTTATCCTTTCATAGTTCCACCGTGCGGGGAGTGTTATCGATCAAAGCTCGACCGCCCCTCTCAAGATGCGCCACCTCACCGCGTGAAACCCCACGCAGCATCGCCGGTTCCCAATTCATTGCACGCTGCGAGAAGCCCACGTAAAACGCTCGGAGACCCTCCCGGCGTCGCGATGGCGGATTGGTAGCCACCGGCAGATAGACCATCACCGAACCGCGCTTTTGCGTCTCCGACTCGCTGCTGAACCACATAAACGCCGCGTCCTTATCGATATCCTCGATCCGCCTCACAAGAGCTTGCTTACTCGAACACTCTATGTGGAGTGGCGCAGCGACCACCGTCTCTTCATAATCCGGCCCCACAAACACCCGCTCCGCCACCACGCGATTGGGAACAAAAGGCGGTACGTGCAAGCGCGTCTTATGAACGCCGATAGCAGCATGCTTTCCAGCAGTGAACTTTCCCGCAAAGTGCAACCACTTCGGCCCAAACCAGTTATCAATTCGGACAACGTACAGTCGCGCTGGCCCATACTCAGACGCAACGCCAATCGCCAACGCCCTCGCCTTCTCTATGAACTCAGCCGAATCTCCCTGCTGAGTGGAAACGAACTCTGCGACAGCACCGAACATGGTTGCCTCCGAACTTCCCACCACTATGCGTGTGCGCTCCATATGTACCTGTGCGAAGGATGGAGAGGCACACGTTGGCAAGGCTATGCCAAACGTCCCATGCACAGGCCAGCTATCGTAAAACGGGGTTTGGGAAAGAACGGATGGCGATGGGCCCTAGCCCATCGATACAGGCCACGTCCAACTACCCGTCACCCATCGACATGTACTTCCCCCCGCGGCCGCCCAAGAAACAACTGGCAAGCCAACGGAGTCGCGAGCAACCCCTCCCACTGATACTCCTCAAACACCGCTCGCAACTCCGCCACCATTCCGTCATATCCGCGTTCACCCGGCCGAGGAATCGCCGAGAGCGACTCCGCATAGCCCATCAGCGTCGCAAAATCGATGGTCATGGAATGATGCAGCGTCGTACGCTGCCAGTTCGATGTATCGAGAAACTCTCGCAATCGATCGTTAAAGTCGCGCCGCGTATCCGCCTCGGCGGAGTCTGTGCGCCACGTGCGAAGAATCTCCGAAAGCCGATTCGAAACCGCCGCGCCGCTGTCGCGATGCCCGTTCGTCGCTACCAGTACCCAGCCATCCGGTCGCAGAATCCGCTGAAATTCTCGATGCGCACGAGGCCAGTCGAACCAGTGCATCGCCCGCCCCACCGCAATCAGATCAAGCGAAGCATCCGGCAGCGTGGTTGCTTCCGCACTTCCCTGAACCACCTCAAGCGCAGGCTCATGCGCGGCGAGCACGCGGCATACTTCCAGCATCTCGTCATTCGGTTCGACGGCGATCACGCGATGCCCGGCCTCAAGGAAGATCTCCGCCAGCATCCCCGTACCAGCCCCAACATCCGCAACTACGGCACGCTCCGTCAGCGCACCATGCTCCCGCAGGAACGTCACGATGCCGCGCGGAAACCGTGGACGATACGCCACGTACGCCTGCACGCGTCCTGAAAACCGCTCTGTATGTGAATGACCCCGGCCCAAGAGCTTGTCCTCAGGCAGCGGAGTGCTTTGCCTGTGTCTCCGCCACTGTATCGCCCATTTCGTGGCCGTCCTGAATCTTCAGCAGGCGCAGGATGGGCGAAGTCAGCATCGTGGTCACCAGAGCCATCACCACCAGCATGGTGAAGAGCGTTGGCGAAAAGACGCCGACATTGTAGGCAATGTTCAGCACGATCAGCTCCACCAGGCCGCGCGTATTCAGCAGTGCGCCCAGCGCTCCCGCATCGCGCC
>JAUTWX010000495.1 GCA_030838385.1 Acidobacteriaceae bacterium | reverse complement strand
AGGTGAAGATGATCTGGAGCGGCGTACTGCGATTTAGAGTCGCTACAGGCTTGTAGTCCGGTGCGGGCAGGCCGGTTGCATCCAGCGCGAGGGCTGGGACATCAGATGGCAGGAGCTTCTGCAACAGTGACGGATCGCCGACCAGCAATCGTGGAGACGTCTCGGCGATGACGCGCTGGGCAAAGCGCGGATCGCCTGCGGCGTCGAGCGGGACGACGAGAATGCCGCGCAGCACGCAGCCGTAGAACGCTGCGATCCATGCGGCGGAGTTCTGGCCCCAGAGCAGGACGCGATCTCCGGATGCGATGCCGCGACGCGCAAACTCAGCCGCAAAGCGGGCGCTGAGCTCGGCTAATGCGGCGTAGGTCGAGGGCAGACTGCGATTGCCGGTGTGGCTGACCACCGCGCCATCCGAGCCGTAGCGGCGAAAGTCATCGAGGAGCGCGGCCAGATGCGGACGGGCCAGATGCGGACGCACCTGGTTAGTGTGTCACATGCGCGTAGAATGATGTGTTTGCCGTCAGCCAACAGAGTTGACCGGACGGAAGGGGAGCGAAATTTTGGCAGAGACTACTTACGATGTGGCGGTGATTGGAGGGGGGCCGGCGGGGTATACGGCGGCCATTCGGGCGGGGCAGTTGGGACTGAAGGTAGCGCTGATCGAGCGGGAGCCGAAGCTGGGCGGCACCTGCCTGCACGTGGGCTGCATCCCGACCAAGTCCATCCTGTTCAACGCTGAGGTGTACGACCACCTGAAGCACGCCAAGGAGTACGGCATTGAGGGCGTTGGCGAGGTGACGCTGAACTGGAAGGCGATCCTGGACCGCAAGAACCAGATCATCACCAAGCATGTGAAGGGCCTGGACTTCCTGATGCGGAAGAACAAGGTCACCGTGCTGCCCGGCACGGGGAGCTTGACCGGCGCTGCCAAGGGCGGTGTTCATACTGTCTCCGTCAAAGGCGCAGACGGCAAGGCGACCCAGGTGCAGGCCAAGAACGTGCTGGTGGCCACCGGCTCCGACGCCAAGATGCTGCCGGGACTGAAGCCGGATGACCGAATCCTGACCAACGTCGAGATCCTGAGCCTGGAGCGGATCCCGAAGTCGCTGGTGGTGATCGGCGCGGGCGCCGTGGGCGTGGAGTTCGGGTCCATCTTCAAGAGCTTCGGGTCCGATGTCACGATCGTCGAGTATCTGCCGCGGCTGGTGCCGAACGAGGACGAGGACGTGAGCAAGGAGCTGGCGCGCGTCTTCCGCAAGCGGGGCATCGAGTCGCATGTGGGCGCCAAGGTCGACAAGGTGGAGAAGACCAAGGACGGCGTGAAGGTCAGCTTCACCAGCGCGGACGGAAAGCCGCAGGTGAAGGAGGCGGAGCGCGTGTTGGTTGCGGTAGGACGCGCGCCGCGCACCGAGAGCGTCGGGCTGGATAAGACGAAGGCGAAGCTCGAGCGCGGCTTTGTTTACGTGAACGAGTGGATGGAGACGGCGGAGCCGGGGGTGTACGCGATCGGCGACGTAGTGGCCGGGCTGCCGCAACTGGCGCACGTGGGCGCGATGTGCGGCATTGTCGCGGTGACGAAGATCGCCGGACGGCCGGCGCGGCCGGTGAAGCGCGAGCGTATTCCGGCGTGCACTTACTGCGAGCCGCAGATCGGGAGCGTGGGGCTGACCGAGGCGCAGGCCAAGGAGAAGGGTTTGGCAGTCAAGGTGGGCAAGTTCCCGTTCTCCGCGAACTCGAAGGCCTCGATCGTAAACGAGCACGAGGGCTTCGTGAAGGTGGTGGCGGACGCGAAGTACGGCGAGGTGCTGGGCGTCCACATCATCGGACCGCAGGCGACGGAGCTGGTTGCCGAAGCGGTCACGGCGATGGAGTTGGAAGCGACGGTGGACGAGATGATGTTCACCATCCACGCGCACCCGACCCTGGCCGAGGCGATGCTGGACGGCTTCGGAGCGGTGGAGGGCATGGCGATCAACGTCTAGTCCCTCTCACTCAGGCGGGCGGGGACTGAGGCTGGGGGCTGCTCGTGGGCGGCGGCTCTACAGGGCGGTCCTCGGCAAGGCATTCCTCCGAGCGATATTTCCCAAGATTGCCGCGCTGGGTTTGATCGTTCGTTTCTGTGTCGCACGATCCACGGCTACCATGCCGAACTTCGGCTGGTAGCCCGACATCCACTCGAAGTTATCCATCAGCGACCATGCGACATAACCCCGCACATCGACGCCATCGTCGATCGCGCGCTTCAACCCCGCCAGCGCCCGCTCAACATACTCCACCCGACGGCTGTCATCTTCGGTGGCAATGCCGTTCTCGGTCACATAGATCGGGACTCCCGTTTCTTTGCTAGCAAACCGGACGACATGCTCCACGCACTCCGGATAGAACTCCATCCCTGTCTGGGTCAGCTCCGCGCCTTTGGCCGGTGGCAGATCCCTCTTCCCCACGATCGACCGCGAGTACACCTGCACGCCCAGATAATCGCAATGCCTTGCCGCCTCCAGCCACGGCCCATATACATCGGCCCGCTTCTCCGCCAGATGGCTGTCCTCGCTCGCGGGCTGATCGTCGGACATGGCCAGGTTGAAGCCCACAGGCATATCGGGCCGCACCGACTTCATCGCATCTTTTCCCTTGGCGTGCGCGGCCAGCAGACCATCGCGCGTCTTCTTCCGATCGCCCAGAAACAGATTGGCAAACTCCGGTGCGTTCACCTGCTTGCGCACCTGCGCCAGACTCGCCTGGAACATCTCGGTGAGGCTCTTTGCCCCAGGCTGCAGCGGTAGGTAAACCCAGTTCAGCAGTTGCGGGATGTCCGGCTCATTCAAGGTCGACGCGTATCCCACCAGATCGCCAAGATGCCTGGTCGCCTTCTCGCAAAAGCGTGCGTAGCGATCGGCCGCCTGTGCATTCTCCCAGCCGCCCTTCATCGCAAACCATCGCGGCAAGGAGAAATGGGAGTAGGTCAGCATCGGCGTCAGGCGATGTTCATGACAGGCCGCCAACATGCGCCGGTAGTGGTCGAGCTCGGCATTTGAAAAGAACCCCTCTTCTGGCTCGATCCGCGACCACTCCAGCGAGAAGCGATAGGTATTGAAGCCAAGATCGGCCAACATGCTGATGTCCTGCGGATACAGGTGATAGTGATCGCAGGCGTCGCCCGACAGCTCTTTGAAGATCGTCCCCGGCAGGTATTCCATCATCCACAGATCGCTGTTCGTGTTGTTGCCTTCCACCTGATAACCGGCTGTGGCGCAGCCCCACAGGAACTTATCCGGAAAGGCCCGGCTCTTGTCTGCGACCGTCGAAGGAGTCGCCTTCCCAGTTTGCGCAAACGACAGCTTTCCCAGTCCGCTAACGACAACCGCCGCCGAAGCCTGCAGCAATAGTGCGCGCCGTGAAATTGCCTTCGTCGCCGACCCGGCCACAGAGAGCCCTGCGTCCCTCATCTGGATCTCCTCGTTCCGCGGCCCATTTGATCTGCCAAAAGATCATCGCCGGGCACGAAGAATCATAAGCCCGGCCCAATTAATCAGGGCGGCCGGTTCTCAAATGTCTGGGCCCATGTCCAACGGAGGAATAGGGGCGCCCCGCCTCGCCTGTTGTGCCGGGTACCGTTACCTACCCCTACCCCCTCCCCGGTGCGGGAGGCCTCCTCGTAAGCTTTTTCTTTTCAGCTCTTTAGACCCTCTTGCGAGGGCTAAAAATGTCATTCTATTGGAGTTATCGGTAAATATGTCCAGTGGTTGGACTTACGGACGCCTGCAATACAAAAGCCACCGGGCGGGAAGTGGTTCCGCAGGGTGGCTCTCTGTCTAAATTCCGTCTATTTCAAGCATAGCAATTTCGGTGAGATAAACCGGCAGGTTTATGCGATCTTCGCCACAAGTTTTTCGGTGCGGGCTCAATCCGGGACTACGCCAGGTTTCTGCCGGCGACGCTGCGTCCGCGTTCTGAAGTGGAATGGTGCGTGTAGACACACACCGGCCGCGGCTTGCAAACGGTCGGTATCCGGTCCGCCTTATTTGCCTTGTTGTTGTTTCAAAAGCGACCTACACTTCACTATCTCTCAGGACACAACCTATTTTGGGCCTTATCGGAGGAAGCATGGCTACCGCACCGGCCCACCCTGGGAGCCTCACTCAGAGTCCGCCTGGCCGCCGTTTTGACCACTTTTTCTTTACGAGCATGTCGATCGTCATGCTCGCCACGGTCTTTGCAGGATTCGCTCGTACGTATTTCCTTGCCGGAATGGTACGCGCACCGCTGCCCAGTCTAATCATTCACATCCATGGTGCCGCATTCACGGCCTGGATCCTGCTCCTTGTCGCGCAGTCGTCACTGGTCGCGGCACACCGAGTGGACATTCATCGCCGACTGGGCATTGCGGGTTGTCTGCTGGGATGTCTCATGGTGGTTCTCGGTGTGATGGCGGCCACCGATTCGCTAGCCCGCAGTGCGGGCGCGCCAGGCAGAGACGCGAAGGCGTTTTATATCGTGCCGTTGACCGATATGTTGATCTTCGGGACGGTTCTCTTCTTCGCATATCGTGGCCGTCGCCGCCCCACCGAACACAAGCGATTGATTTACATCGCCACGACCGCGCTTCTGATCGCGGCGATTGCCCGTTTGCCCGTTGCGTTCCTCTATCGACAGCCTTCCATCGCCGCGCTGCTTTCCTATAGTTTTCTGCTTGCGCTGGTCGCCTATGACCTGTGGTCCACACGCAAGGTTCATCCCGCCACTCTCTGGGCCGGCGGCTTTCTGATTTTTATCCAACAAGTGCGGTTCCCTATCAGCCAGACCGCTGCGTGGCACGCGTTCGCGACGTGGGTTCTGGCCCTGGTTACGTAACTTAGTTTCGTAATCCGTTCGGCTGCAGGTGCGTAACTCCCGCCTCACCGGAATGCGAGGCAGAGTCAAGGGTCAATCTGGTGAACAAATTCTGCGGCGCTGGAACAAAATGTGATGCGCTGAAGAGGGTGGGACTGATGAGGCGCTGATCTCCGCCAAATTCCGTAGCCATCGTGTTCAGAGGAACTTTTGCAGGGCTTCGGTGGTCTCTTTCGGGCTTTCTTCGAGCACCCGGTGGCCCGTGTCTTTTAGTACAACTACGGTTACGTTTGTGGCTACCAGCCGGGCTTGCTGGCCAAGGGCTTCGCCCAGTGATTTGTCGCCGCCGATAGTCAGGACCGGCATGGTGAGTCTTGTCTGGGCGAGTTGGGCGAAGTCTTTGGCGGCCTGCTGGAAGGAGACGAAGTAGGCCCAGCCGGCGTGCATGCGTCCAGGGCGCGAGTAAGGGGCGATGTAGGCATCGCGATCGGCTTCCGGAAGAGAACGGTTCTTGTCGGCGGCGAGATCGTTCCAGAAATATGCGAAGTAGGTGCGCTCGCGACCGGCGACCAGCGCTTCTGGAGTCGGCCCGTTGAAGCGGAAGTGCCAGATGCCGGGGTTGTTGTAGATGGCCTCCCAGCCAGGGACGCCGGGGAGGAAGGCATCCATGAGGACGAGCTTCGTCACCTCCGCCGCCCACTGCGCGGCGTAGGCGTAGGCGACCATGAGGCCGATGTCGTGTCCGACGACCTCGGCTTGCTGCACGCCAAGAGACTTGGCCAGATCATGAATGCGGATCGCGGCACTCTTCATATCCAGCCCGTCGGCGGGAATATCCGAGTCCCCAATGCCGGGCAGGTCCGGTGCGATGACGGTGAAGCGCTGGGCGAGCGCGGGGATGATCGCCCTCCACATGCGCGACGTCTCGGCGTAGCCGTGCAGCAGGATGAGCGGCGTGCCGCTGCCGGCGGTGAGGTAGTGCAGTTTGACGCCGTCGAGTTCCGCCGTGCGGGAGGCGATTGCTTGATCCATGAAGGCTCCTGACGAGAGGCAACGCAGAGTATGCCACTCCGAGGTGAATAGGATGGGCGATTCTAACTCTTGTATCGTTGCGTGGTTATGGCAATCGTCGCCTTCGCCCGCGCGGATGGGCTTGCTTCACAGAAGTTCGGTCTGGATGAGGGCTTCGATTTTGTTCCACACGCGAGGGTCGTTCTCGATCTCGATATGTGGCTTCATGAAGGCTCGTGCGTACCACGGGTATCCGGCGCAGGAGATCGGATTTTCTTTGTAGGCTGACTCGAAGTTTCCCAGGATGGTGGTCTGCTTCGGGTCCATTGCCTGAATGAGAGGACGGCCATGCAGCAGGCCGTCCGACTGATAGAAGTTGATGGCCTGCCGAACATTGGGTGGGATGCGTCCATCGTGCTCGTTCAGCTTTTGAACGCTATCCACCTGGACGGTGAGCAGCACGGGGATGCTGAGTTCGTTCAGCCGCTGGGCGAGGGCGACGGTCTGCGATGCTCCCCAACTGTGGCCGTATATGACGATGCGGGCGCCGCTCTTTTCGGTGGCGCTCAGGCAGCCATTTTTGTCCTTGTCCAGAAGACGGAGCACGGTTTCGAGGGCGGCGTGGCCGTCGCTGTTGGCAAAGACGGCAGCGTGCAGCCGGAGCGGATAGCGCTGCTCGAGATCCCTCGCCATCGAGGCTTCCCGGTGAACGAAATCGTTCGCCCGGACATTGCCACCCATAAAGCCGATGACAATCAGTTTCCGGAGGGGCTCGGAGGGATTGATTGCTGTCGCGGGGCTGAGCATGGACCGCACTGGAGCGGCGGCTTCCTCTGAACCTGGCACGCCAGCGCGCGCGATGGTTTGTGAGGCAAGAGGAGCTTTGGGAACCGGGCACGCCGGCAGCATCTCCTTCGCCTTCGCCGCGGGGCACCCGAAGATGGAGCACAGGGAAAGGGCAAGCAGCCATGTAGGGCCGCAGACGTTTCGGAGATGCGCCCGGCGAGATGTTCCGCACCGCATGGTCATTCATCACTGCCTAATGCCAACTTTACTCTTCTTAAGGTGGGCCTCCAGGTGCCGCTCAAGGGAGCGGAGGCGCGCGGAGTACCTCCGCGAGGCCGCGGCGCATCTTCCTTTGCAGTTGGGGGCTGTGCAGTTGGCGCCGGTGGCAGAGATGCCGAAGAAGCACTGGAACACGGATGCGGAGCGGATCGAGGCGCATCGGGAGTTCTTTGCGCGTTTGATTGCGACGCGGGCCGGCGTTTCTGCGGATGGAGAGCTGGCGGCTGCGTTTCGGTCGACGCCGCGGGAGCGCTTTGTGGGCGGGCCGCCGTGGCGGATATTGACGCGGCATGGCTTTGTGGAGGCGCCTCGTAACGATCCGGCGTTTTTGTATCAGGATGTCGTGGTGTGGCTGGGGGCAGATGGGCTGAATAACGGAGAGCCATCGCTGCATGCGATGTGCATCGCCACGCTGCGGCCGCAGAAGGGCGACAGGATTGTGCATGTGGGTGCGGGCACGGGCTACTACACGACCATCCTGGCGAAGCTGGTGGGCGAGCGCGGTGTGGTGGATGCGTACGAGATTGAGCCTGGGCTGGTGCGGCGCGCGGCGGAGAATCTCGCAGAGCTGCCGCAGGTGCGGCTGCATGCGCGGAGTGGAGCGGAGGCTCCGCTGCCGGCGTGCGATGTGCTGTACGTGAGTGCCGGCGCGACCGCTCCGCTGGCAGTGTGGCTGGATGCGCTGCAGGCGGGAGGGCGGCTGTTGTTTCCGCTGACGCCGGAAGACGGCGCGGGCGGGATGCTGCTGATTACACGGACGGACGGCGAAGTGTACGCGGCGAGATTTCTGTTTCAGGCGCAGTTTGTGGGATGCATGGGGGCGCGGGATGAGTACGAGGGGGAACGGCTGGAAGAGGCATTTCGTAACCGCAATTGGCACAAGGTGAAATCGCTCCATCGCAACGACGCGCCGGGGGAGAGCTGCTGGATAGCGGGACGGGGGTGGTGGCTTTCTACCGAGGCGCCTCCGGTGATGCGGCCAACCGGTGTTGATGGTTAGAGAGGCTCACCTTCGCAGGTTGGGCCGCGTACATGTGGCATTGGGCCGAACGTTCCCGATGGAGACGGCTTCAGCGGCTGGCGTTAATTTGCATTGACGATAAGAACATGTCGACGGCGAAGTTGGCCCAGGACTTTCGCTGCGCCTGCGTCTTTGCGTATGTGGGCGGCAGGCCCAGCGAAGCTCGCAGGGTGGCGGCGCTGACCAGGAGGCCGAGAAAGACTTCGACCGCCTGCTCGGGATTTCCGCACCGGATGGCGCCAAGCTTCTGCTGTGCACCGAGGTAGTCGGCGAGCATGGCGCGGACGC
>JAUTWX010000459.1 GCA_030838385.1 Acidobacteriaceae bacterium | reverse complement strand
ATCGGACGGACCCTCGGGGTTGGAGATCTTCTCCTCGGAGCCGGTCGAGGCCGTGGTGCTCGACTACTCCATGCCGGGCATGCACGGCGGCGAGGTGGCGGTCAGGATGCGGGAGATCAAGCCAGAGGTTCCCATTCTCCTGTTGTCCGCTTATATGGGCTTATCCCCCGAGGTGACCTCTCTGGTGGACCTGTATATGACCAAGGGGGAGGGTGCGCCCGTACTGCTCGAAAAATTGGCCAGCCTGCTTCAGCCGGTAATAAATGCATCCCAGGAGTAAAGGTAAAATTACGGGGCGAGAGGCAGTGAATCTAAGGCAATTCAACAGTGTTCTGCGGCAGGTGTTTCTGCTGCCTGTGGTGGCCCTTCTGGTGGTCGCCGGGGCCCTCTACCTTCAGATCCAGAACGCCAACGCGACCGTGAATCTGATTCAGGACGGGGATGCGCGCATCTCGCAGGCCATGCTGGTATCGAAGCTGATTGTGGATGAGGAGTCCGGCCTCCGCGGCTACGAGACGACCGGCGACGCGCGGTTTCTGCAACCCTTCACGGAAGCTGAATCCCACGTGCAGAACGAGATTCAGAACCTTGACGCCATGGCAGGAGGAGAGGCAGACCTGAAGCACGATCTCACCGATCTGCACGTCTCGCACCAGACGTGGCACGATGGCTTCGCTCTTCCAATCATCGCCCAGGTCCGTGGAGGCGGCAAGACCGAAGATGTCGACCTCAACCTGCACGGCAAGGTTCTGATGGACGCTGTCCGTCGCGATCTCAACGACATCATCCACAAAGCCGAGGACACCCGGACGCGACGAATTGCGCAGTGGCACCAGCAGGTTCATACGATGTTGCTAGTGCTGCTGTTTCTGGCTCTGGGCATGGGGATATTGATTGGATTGTTCACGCGCAATCGCCTGCACACGGTCTCGGTCGCTTACCGGACATCGCTTGAGATATTGGGGCATCGGGCCGAAGAGCTCTTTCAGTCGGAACAACGTCTGCGTACTACGCTCGAGTCCATCGGCGACGGCGTGATCACCTGCGATTTCGCCGGCCGCATTCAGATGATGAATCCCGTGGCGCGGGAGTTGACCGGATGGAGTCAATCGGAAGCCGATGGACAACCGCTCGAAAAGGTCTTTCACATCGTCAACGAAACGAGCCGCAAGACCCTGGAGACCCCGGTCGCCAAGGTCAAGCGGCTCGATCGGATCGTCGGCATGGCAAACCACACGGTCCTGGTCCGCAAAGACGGAACGGAACTGAATATCGCCGACAGCGGTGCACCGATTCGCGACAAAAACGGAGAGATTGTCGGAATCGTTCTGGTATTTCGCGACATTACGATGGAGCGCAAGACCCAGGATGCTCTGATCGCGAACGAAAAGCTCGCGGTTGCGGGGCGGCTGGCGGCGACGATCGCGCACGAGATTCACAACCCGCTCGATTCGGTATCCAATCTGATTTACCTCATGCGTAACGGTGCAACGCCCGAAGAGTCGAGGCAGTTCATGGACATGGCCGAGCAGGAACTGGCTCGCGTCACGCAGATCAGCCGTGCCATGCTCGGGTTGTATCGCGAGTCGAAGGCGCCGGTCGTCGTCGATCTGAAGGAGATGCTGCAGGAGATTCTTCTGTTGATGGAACGGCGGTTTATCGAACTCAACGTGACCGTCTCAACCGACATGCCGCAGCCGGTCTCGGTCGCGGCGTTCCCCGCCGAGCTGCGACAGGTCTTCACCAACCTCATCACCAATGCGGCTGAGGCTGCGAGCCCGGGGGGCCAGGTGAAGGTAAGCATCAAACCACAGGGTGCGGGCGCCCCACAGACAACGGGCGCGGAGGCAACCGGTCAGAAGATGCAGGCCGGAGCGACGGTGACCATCGCCGACAACGGCTCGGGCATTACCGCGGAGGTACGGCCCCACCTCTTCCAGCCGTTCTTTACCACCAAAGGGGAGCGCGGAACCGGACTGGGCCTCTGGGTCAGCCGTGGCATCATCAACAAGCACGGCGGCACTATCTCCCTGAAGAGTGACACCAGCCAAGGGACACACGGTACGGTGGTGAGCGTCTTTCTTGCGACCAATCCAACGATCAACGCCGGCGGCGACTAGGGCTGGGACAGGGACAACTTAACACCGATCTGCACCGATTAACACCGATCGAAACCGGAACGACCGCTTAGCGCTATTTGTAGATGGTGGAACTCGCAGCAGTAGCGAGCCCGGAGGAGTGGTGTGGTTCCCTCCTCCGTCTTAATCGGTGTAGATCCGTGTTAGGTCTCTTTGCGGAGCGGCGTCTCCTCAAGAGACTTCAAGTGTTCGGAGACGATTTTGGCAGCCTTCTGGCACGCCGCGCGGTCGACATCGTAGTGGGTGACGAAGCGGACTGAGTGCGGGCCGATCGCGCTAACCAGAACACCGTTGTGCTTCAACGCCGCGGTGAAGGCTGCGGCGTCGCCACCGCTGCTTTGGTCTTTGCCGCGCAGCTTGAAGATGACGATGTTCGTCTGCACCGCTTCAAGATCGATCTCCGCTGCCTTGGGTACTGCTGCGACGGCATCCGCCAGCAGGCGCGCATTCGCGTGGTCTTCCTGTAGCCGCTTGGGCAACTCGTGCAGCGCGATCAATCCCGCAGCGGCGAGAATACCCGCCTGCCGCATGCCTCCGCCCAACGCTTTGCGATGAATACGCGCCTGCTCGATTGCTTTTTTGCTTCCGACGAGCATCGAGCCGACAGGAGCGCCCAATCCCTTCGACAGGCAGAACATCACCGTATCGAAGCCGCTGGTGAGCTTTGCGACGCTGATGCCGAGCGCGGCGGCCGCGTTGAAGACGCGCGCTCCGTCGAGATGCACGGGCAGACCCGCCTCGCGAGCGCCCGCCCAAATCACTTCAAGCACCGGGAGCGGCGTTACGGTGCCACCCGCCAGGTTGTGTGTGTTTTCGATGCAGACCAGTGCGGTCTGTGCACGGTAGTAGATCTTCGCGCCGATGGCCGGCT
>JAUTWX010000424.1 GCA_030838385.1 Acidobacteriaceae bacterium | reverse complement strand
GATTTTGACCAGGGCAGGGTCGAGATGAAGGAACGGAGGGGAGATTCTAAGACGAGCGGACCGGTGTGCGGGAGCCGGGAGTTGATCAGCTGGCGGCTGACGCAGAAGTATTTTTTCGACGAGAAGTTTGGCGGGGCCGTGATCAATGGCCGGCGCAACATCTTCGATACGACTCTGAATTTTTCGGGGATTGCGTTTTTGACGGAGCCTCGGGCGATCTCGCCGCTGGTTTCGCGGCTGCGTGTGCGCACGTCGGAACATATGGATGTGGAGTGGGACTTCGATCTGGATACGGGCGCGAAGAAGTTTACGTCGAACAATGTGATGCTGGACGTGCATGAGAGCAATGTCTTTGGAGGGCTGAGCTATGCGCGGTTGAATGCGCCGGGGCGCTTCTACACGGAAGGGGTTTCGTCGCCGGTATCGAACTTCAATCAGCTGCGGCTTCTGCTGGGATATGGGTCTCCGACGAAGGCGGGGCTGGGTGTGGCGGCGAATGTGGGGCTGGATTTGAATGGCGGGGACTCGGGGCTGGTGCAGTATGGAGCGCTGCAGGGGTCGTATAACTGGGACTGCTGCGGGTTCAGCGTTGAAGTTCGCAAGTATGAACTGGGCTCGGTGCGAAACGAGACGGTGGAACGATTCAACTTCACGTTGTCGAATATCGGGACCGCGGGCAATCTGCGGCGAGCGGCGAGCCTGTTTTGAGCCCGGCTCATCAGGGTGGCTGCTCGCAGTGGTTGCGAGTGGTTGGAGTTGTGGTGGGGCATGGAAACCGCCACTCGCGTGCGATAATCGAGGTATTGTGTCTACTGTTGTGAAGCCCTTCCGTGCCCTGATATTTGCCCTCACGCTGGCTGCCCCTGGATTTGTTCTGGGCTGCCACGCGCAGACCCCGAAGGAGGCCGGCGACAGGCTGTCTCCGGAGCTGACGCGGCGAGTGGAGGTGTTGATCCGCTCGAAGTCGTCGGTTCCGCCGGACTACGATATACAGATCGGGCCGCGAACCAAGAGCGAGGTCCCGGGGTTCGATGCCATCAACGTAATCTTCATGGCGAAGGAAAAGTCGAGCAAGCCGGTGACGTTTCTGCTTTCGACCGACGGAAAGACGCTGGCGCAGTTCAACAAGTACGACATCAGCAAAGACCCGAAATCGCTGGTGAGCGGAGACGGGCGGCCGGCACGGGGTGGACCGGCGAATGCTCCGGTTTTGATCGTTGGCTTCGACGATCTGGAGTGCCCGTATTGCGCAACGATGCATAAGCAGCTTTTTCCGGCGCTGACGGAGCGGTATAAGGACCAGATCCATATCGTGTACCGCGACTATCCGCTGGATATCCATCCGTGGGCGATGCGCGCGGCGATCGATACGAACTGCGTTGGCGCGCAGAGCCCTGCGGGTTACTGGAGCCTGGTGGACTATATCCATGCGCATGCCGCGGAGATGGGCGGCGAGGAGAAGAGCCTGGCGAAGGCGAACGATACGCTCGATTCGCTAAGTCGCGATGAAGGAAAGCGGCAGAAGCTGAATGCCGACGCGTTGAATGCGTGCATCGCCAAACAGGATGATACGGCGGTCAAGGCTTCGATGAAGCTGGGCGACTCGCTGGGCGTGGACGCGACGCCGGCGCTTTTCATCAACGGAGAAAAGATGGAAGGGGCTCTCCCCCTGGAGTACGTCTATCGTATGATCGATAACGCGTTGATTGCTTCGGGCCGGACACCACCACCACCGCCGCCGCCACCGGCTGCACCCACTCCGACACAGACGCAAACCCCGCCTCCGACCAAGCCGGGCAACTAGCCGACGAATGCAGGAGGACGAATGCAGGAAATCCAGGACGTGCCGACCTTGTTGATTGATACCGATCGTTCTTTCCCTATGCGCTGCACTCGCCAGGTTTCGTTTCGTGCCGCGTTGATTCTGGCCGCGGGCCTGCTGCCGGTTGCGGGCTGCAATCGCGGCCATAGCGCCGATGTGGTGGCTACGGTGAATGGTCATGCGATTATGCGAAAGGAATTGGATAGGGGTTATCAGCAACAGCTTGGCGAGTCTCCTCAGCAGCAACAGCTTTCGCAGGAGCAGGCAGACTCTCTGCGGTTGAATGTGCTTCGCGCGCTGATCGACCAGGAGATTGTGGAGCAGCGAGCCGCGAAGATGAACCTGACGGCGACGAATGAAGAGGTGGATGCGAAGTTCGCCGAGATGAAGGCTCCTTACACCGAGGAGCAGTTTCAGGAGCGGTTGAAGGCGAGCAACCAGACGGTTGACGATCTGAAGCACGCGCTGCGGCAGAACCTCACGATCGGCAAACTGCTGAATAAAGAGATCAACTCGAAGATCACGGTGACCGACGCCGACGTGGCGAACTACTACAACCAGAACAAGGCCGGGTTCAACCTGAGAGAGACGCAATATCACCTGGCGCAGATCCAGGTGACCGATATGCCGGCAGCGCAGCCGGGCAACCTGCAAAACAGCAAAGCCACGAACGACGTGGACGCCAAGCGAAAGATCCAGGCGTTGAAGAACAGGCTGGATAGCGGCGAGGACTTCGGTACGCTCGCGATGAATTTTTCCGAGGATCCGGAGAGCGCTCCGAATGGCGGCGATAAGGGATTCGTCGGCGAGTCGCAGCTGCACGCCGACCCGGCGTTCTCCGCCGCGGTGACCAAACTGAAGGCGGGTGAGGTGACGGAGATTCTTCCGCTGCTGGATGGACAGACCAGGAAGCCGGTGGGGTATGCGATCTACAAGCTGCTCTCTCGCGATCCTCCGGGGCAGCGGGACCTCAACGATCCGCGGGTGCAGCAGGCGATCCGGCAGCAGTTGCGCGACGGCCGATCGCAGTTGTTGAAGGCGGCCTACCTGGAGATGGTGCACGATCAGGCCAAGGTGGAGAACTTCTTCGCCGAACAAATCTTCAAAAACGACGCGCACTAACCAATACAACTCAAGCGGTCTGGAGAACTCATGACATCGTCACCGGTGCGTTTTGCGATTCTTGGCTTTGGACATCACGCTGTTCGACGCCTTCTGCCTGCTTTTTC
>JAUTWX010000408.1 GCA_030838385.1 Acidobacteriaceae bacterium | reverse complement strand
CATTTTGCCCAAGAGCCACCCGATGTTTTGTCGCTTCGCATGGAAACCAACAAAGCTCTCGATAAGTGCGGGGATAAAACATCGAGCTGCTTCCAGCCCGCGACTCGAGGCGTATGGTTCTCTCTGCATAGGGGGAATACTGATGATAGCTCCGCAACCCGATGATTACGCCGCACGGCAATCCTCCTCATGGTGTTCGCTAAATACAATGTCGCCGTCGAAGGATTTTTGAGACGGCACCAATTCTTCGAGGTTCGGGATGGCGATTTCCAGCGGGGGATTGATGCGGCTGTAAAGAACGGCTGGATACAGCGCCACTTCCGGGACCGCTACCGCTACATTCTCACCGCTGCAGGCAGAGAAGCCTGCAAGACGGTGCTCATGACCATTACCGTGCCGGTTTCGACGGCCGAAGTAGCTCGTCCTCCACTTTAGCTGAGGCAAACCATCGGGCGCGGGCGTAGACCTGAACGGCTGCCAGGCGGACGGCCCCTCTTCCTGTTGGGGTACGTTACAACCCTTCGATAACCCGCGTTTGCCAATGCCACGCGAGCTGGCCATCTTCATAACGTAACCACTTACATCTGGGCCCGATTTCCAGCAGTAGACGGACTTCTGCTCGAATTGCCCCTGTAACGGCGCCACAGCCTTACTCAGCAGGGTCGAGAGGCGGCGGCGCACATTCCTCCCCCCGAACCTCGGTGGGCTTCCAAAGCCGTTGTCGCCGTGATGTCGCAAATCGGGTGGATCGGACAATCACGTCCGCTCAGTCGCACTCAGCTGATCAAGTCCACAAGTGCTTTGTCGCAAGTCTCGCGCCTTCGGCAAGCGCGCCGAGTTTTGCCCACGCTATCTGCGGATGGACGCGGCCACCGAGGCCGCAATCGGTGCTTGCGATGACGTTCTCGCGGCCGACCACCTTGGCGAAACGCACGATTCGGTCCGCCACCAACTCCGGATGCTCCAACACATTGGTGGCGTGGCTGACCACGCCGGGGATGATGACTTTGCCATCCGGCAGCTTTGTCTCTTGCCACACCTTCCACTCATGCTCATGGCGCACGTTGCCGGCCTCGACGGAATATCCTTGCGCCTTCACTTTAAGCAGCAGATCGACAACGTCCTTCAATTCCACGTCGCCCCGGTGCGGGCCGTGCCAGCTTCCCCAACAGATGTGAAAGCGGACGCGATCCTCCGGGATACCTTGTAGGGCGTGGTTGACGGCCTCGACCTGAAATGCGGCCCACTTACGATAGCCGGCGATATCGTTGTTCATCGAAAACCACCAGTCGTAGATATCTACCAATGCTGGATCGTCGATCTGGAGGATGAAGCCCGCATCAACGATGGCTTTGTATTCCTCGCGGACAGCTTCCGCCAACGCCCACGTGTAGTCCTCCGAGCTCTTGTAATAGGCGTTAGGCAGGATCTGCAGGGTCGCCGGGGACACTGCAGTCATGAACGCCTCTTCGACCCCGCTGGCGCGAGCTGCGGCGGCCAGATTCTTTGTGTCGCGCTTGATGACGGCATGGCCGATATATTTAACTGGCGACGTGCATCTGAGACCGTAAAGCTGCGCGCTACTTGAGCCGCTCTGCTTTGCGGCACTTGCGGCCGCGCTCGCTTCGGCGGCATAGAACTCGCCGAACTCCTTGCGCTCCTTGCTGCCATGCGTCCATGCCGAACGGCCCTTCTTGGCTTGCTCCTCGCTCAGCTCATATCCCGCGAGGCGAGGATAGACGTAAGACCACCACGCGCCAAAATCCATCGAGCTACGCATGGCCTTGCCATACTCGCCGTCGTTGACGAGATCGATGCCGGATTCGCCTTGACGTCGGACAATGTCGCCAACCGCCGCGCTCAGTCGGGGCAGGAGCTTTTCGTCTGATGCATCGGCCGCATAGAGCGCCATCAGATCGTCCGGCCGCGGCAGGCTGCCGACATGGGTCGTGAGAATCCGCTGGATGCTGCGCTTCATCGTGGTTGTCCCTTGTAGTTTTAGCTATTGCCAGACCTTATGACTTCCGAGCTTCGCGCCTTCCCGGCTGTGTGGCTACGCTTGAGGGCCGACCCACGTGCCGGGTGGCAGGACCGGTAATTCGGCGGCCAATCCGTCGAGCATGCCCTGTACGAGGCTGTCCGCTAGCGCGGCGGACTTTTTCTTTGGGCCGACGAGGCCATCAGCCAGCAGCAGCGTGAGTCCATGCACAAGGGACCAGCATGACAGCATCGCACCTGCAATCTTCCGCTCGTTGCGGGGGGTATGCGGGATGGCTCGTCCGAGCCCCCCTCCCATGATCACGCCGGCAAGCAGAACCTTCGTCTTCTCGGCCTCGGCCAGTTCGATGGCGGGGCGGCTACGATCCGGGCCACCCAAGTAACCTCCGAACATGAGGCTGTAGAGCGCCGGATTTGCAACACCATGGTCAATGTAAGCACGTAGCATCGCGAACAACTTGTCGCGAGCATTGTCGAGGCCGACGATTTCGCGGGCCATTCGTTTCGTCAGCGGCCGCCGACACAGCCGCCAACAGATCACGTTTTTCGGCAAAGTGTTTGTAAGGGGCGTTGTGGCTGACGCCCGCCCGCCGGGCGAGTTCGCGCAGCGAGAACTCGAGGCTCTGGGTTTCGCGAAGGATTTCCAAGGCTGCCTTGACGATCGCGCGGCGCAGATCGCCGTGGTGATAGGGGCGTTCTTCGGACTGGGGCGTGTTGTGTGTACCGAAAATCTAAACCCGAACATATTGGTGATGAAGTCCGCCAAGGGTCGGGCATGAACTGATGATTCCAGTTCGCTGAACCGGACGCGAGACCGGCGCATCTTTGTTCAATGAACGATGCGTTCTGATTTCATTGTAATAACCAGCATAGGCTCGCAGGATGCGGCGCAGATGCGCCTCGCCCAAGACGACGATATGGTCCACACACTCGCGCCGGATCGATCCGA
>JAUTWX010000401.1 GCA_030838385.1 Acidobacteriaceae bacterium | reverse complement strand
GACCGGTTAGGCGAGTACGTGATGATGGACTACATGCAGCGCAAGATGAAGACCATCCACTAGTGACTGCTCACAGCCTTACCTGGGATGGAAAGAGCCAGCGCACACTGTGAGAATTGTGGAGGCTGAGATGTCGATAAGCATCAGAAAAGTATCAGACGATCTGTATTTCGTCTCAGTAATTGCCCCGCAGTCTCGGGGAGGCGATACTTGGTCACCAGCAGAGCCGCTCGGTAGCAGCCGAATCGTGCAAGAGCTTTTCGATAGAGGGTTTCATCAACAGGATATTGGTGACGCCATGCAGGAGGCAGATCAGATGTGGATCGCGAAATCGCGGGACTAGGTGCCGCCCCTGAGTCTCGCTCGCCGCCGCTGCGTCCGAATGCTCCGCATCAATCTCTTCATAAAGGCTGGCAAAATCTCGCTCCGCCCTGGCAGAGAGGTTAACGCGCTATGCCATGCCTGGTTTCGAAGTCCCTGAAGAACTCTCCTGCAGATCGAGTGCGGCCACGCGCGACGTCATCCAGTCCCTGGCGAATACCTTCCTTGGCATCGGCACGTGCGGCGATATCCAGCAGGCGCTGATAGGCCTCGGCATCCTGGACCACCGCCGCAGCCCTTCCATTCACCGTCAAAACTAGTGGGCGCTTAGTCTTTTTCAGTTGCTTCATCAGGTCGCCGGAAGACCGGCGAAAGGTCGTAAGGGATTGAATATCGCGAGTAATATCAAGCACTTTTCACCTTGAGTGAGAGCACTTTTTAAGGTGCTCTCACAATCATATTACCCGCCCTCGCGGGTCGCATCTACCGCGAGCGACGTGGGCTGCGACCTAGATCTGCGAGGCCGCCAGCGGGCTCAAAACCAGATTCGAAATATTGCTGACGATCGCCTCGTAGTTATAGCGCGGTGAGTTCTGCAGCTTCTTCCAATCCGGATCGGAGCTGAACGCCGCCCAGCTCTTCTCTAACTCCGTCAGATTCGCAAAGCTCAACATGTAAGTCAGATTCGGTAGACGCGAGCCAATCAGCGTGTCGCCAAAGAAGACTGGGTGGCAGCCGGCCTTCTCAAATATCTCGAACTCGCCCTTGTGAAACATCTCCACCTTGCGCACGTGCGCGGCGTCGCTCGGACTCTCGTAGGTTCGAAGTTGGAAGATACGTTTGCTCTTTGTCGCCGTCGCCGCCGGCGGAGTCAGCCGCGGCCAGCCCTCAAATGCCGCCAGCAAAGAGCTCTCCACGCACAAAAACGCAGGCGCCGTTGCCGGCGCATTCCAGAACAGCTCGGCAGCTTTGAGGAAAACAGCATCCTGCGCAAGCCGTAAGTCGAGGGTCGCCAATGCCTCGACCGAGTGCCCCGGAATCAGCACATAGAACGTCGGCGTCTCCGGCCCGTAGTCGAGCTTGAATGCGCCGATCGGCCCCATCCCCATACCAGTCAGCGCGGGAATCAGCGCGTCGCCAAAGTAGCTCTCAACAATCTTGGTCTGCGGCCCCGTCTGCAGTTGGTAGCGGCGGATCTGGTAGTACTCGCGGGCCGTGCTTGCGGCGGACGGCTGTGCCGCGCTCTCGCGTGCTGCCGCAAGCGCTGCGGTAGCCAGGGAAGCTGTAAGAAATGTCCGGCGTTTCAAAGAGGTTCTCCTATCGATGCTGATTCTACCTACGCCCGCACAGGATCGGGGGGTTTCACGCGGACGCACGTCAATCCTCGGATTCTCCTTACGCGCTGGGCTAGAGTGGAGACTACCGAGCAAGCCTACCCGCACGCTCAGGATGGTGAGATGGCAGCAAGATCAATAGCTGCTCTTCTTTAAGTGTCACGATCTTGCTCAACGTCTCACGCGCAATCCGGCAAGAGGGACAGAACACGAGCCGCAGACCTGCAACTCTCTTCGGCGGGCCCATCCTCGCAATTTCACCGCTTGCTCATCCGCAAGCTCTCCCAGCTACCGTCCATCGTCCACCCACCATCCACCGGCAACGCCTGACCGTTGATAAATCCGCTCAGCACCGGATCAGCCAGGAACGCAATCGCCTGCGCGACATCCTCCGCAGAAGCAAAGCGCCCCATCGGATTGCGCCCCGTGATGTCCGCATCGGAGTAAGTTCCCCGCGCCTGGTCGGCGGCATCCATCTCCGTCTTCACCCACCCCGGACACACCGCATTCGAGCGCACTCCGCGTCCGCCCCACTCCGCCGCCAGCGTGCGCGTCAGCCCAATCAGTCCATGCTTCGACGCGTTGTAGGCCGCGCGATCGCTCACGCCCATCAGCCCGGCAATCGACGCCACATTCACGATGCTTCCGGAACGCTGCTTCAACATCATCGCGCCGAAATGTTTCGCCAGCAGAAACGGCGCCACCAGGTTCACCTCCAGCACGCGCCGGAAGTCCTCCACCTGGACCGACTCCGCCGGTGCAATAAAGCTGATGCCCGCATTGTTCACCAGCACATGCACTTGTCCCCAGCGCCGCGTCACCGCTGTCACCGCGCGGATCACCACTCCTTCATCCGCGACGTCGCCGCGAAACTCCTTCGCATCCGCCCCGTGCGCCTGGACCGCGGCCAGCGTCGCCTCGCATCCATGCAAATCGAGCAGCGCCAGCGCATAACCCTCCGCCGCCAATACCTCCGCCGTGCGCCGCCCAATGCCCTGCGCCGCCCCCGTAATCACCGCAACCTTCATCTCGTCACCCTCGTGACGAATTCTATTTGGACAGACCCACAATCTGCCGCAAGTGCGCCGGCCGCTCGGCTTCTTTGATCATGAAATCAGCAACACACGCCCGCGAGACGGTCATCCCCTTCGGCAGACGCCCATCGGCCACACTGTAGCTCCGCGTTAAAGGCCCGTTCGTCAGTCGCGGAGGCCGCACAATCGTCCACTCCAGCGCGTCCTTCTCCATCGCTGTCTCCATCGCGGTCATATCCGGGATGAGATTGCGAAAGAGCGTTCCTCGCAGCAGCTTTCCGATGGCATTTTGTTCCTCAAAGACCAGTGCGGACGACACCACCAGTGCCCTGGGCACTCCGCTCCGTTCCATCGCCGCCGCCAGCGCCACGCCGAACTCGCCTCGCGTCGTCACACGGCGCAAGGTGGAAGGCCCAAACGCCGAAAGCACCACGTCGTGCCCGGGCAGCACTTGCGCCAACTGATCTGCATGCAGCAGGTCGCCGGGAACCACCCGCAGCCTTTCACTCTTCAGCGCAATCTTCTGCGGCGAGCGCACAAACGCCGTCACCTCGTGACCGCGCGCCGTTGCATACTCCAGCAAAAACTTCCCGATCCCGCCCGTAGCTCCCAGAACAAGCACTCGCATGCAATTCCTCCTCGACTGCCATCCGTGATTCGCTTCTACTTTGCGGCCGCAGCCTTCGCAGCCGCCAGCGGATCGAATCCAAGCTGTCGCAGCATCCCCGCCTGATCCATCACCGCCCATCCCTCGGCAATCTTCCCGCCTGCGAAGCGATAGATCACGTTCGCCCGCTGCTGGACGCGCTTCCCCGTCGCCGGGATGCCCGCCAGCGGACCGGAATGCGTCGCGTCCATCGTCCACCGCACCACCACGCGGTCATCGCTATCAGGTCCTGCAACGTGAACTGCATATCCGGGAAGGCCACACGCAGGCGATCCGTCAGCGCCGCATATGCCGCAATCCCCCGTTCTTCCGTCGCCGTGTGCAACACCACGTCCTCGCCCACCAGCGAGGCCAGCAGCTCCGGACGGTTCTGGTTCAGATACTCCTCATAGAGCCGGCGAACCGTCTCCACATGTGCCTGTTCCGCGGTAATCATCGGATTCACCTCACGCCTTCATATTAGATAGATATATCTATATCCAATAATGGATTATGCTGTCAAACATGAAGGCGGTGAAAAAGCGCGCGTACCAATCCCCCACCCGGCAACGCCAGGCCGATGAAACCCGCACCCGCATCGCGGCCGCTGCGCGCAAGCTGCTCGAAGAGCACGGCTACGCCGGCATGACCATGGAAGCAGTCGCGCAAAAGGCAGGCGTAGCGGTGGCCACGGTCTACGCGGTCTTCGGCTCGAAGACCGGCATTCTCTCCGAGATCCTCGACGCTGCCCGCTTCGACGATAGCTATCAAAACCTGGTGCGCGAGGCCATGCACACCACCGATCCGCGCGAGCGCATCCGCTTCCCCGCGCGTATCGCCCGCCGCATCTACGAGTCGGAGCACTCCGTCCTCGATCTGCTGCGCGGAGCCGGCGCCGTCGCCCCCGCCTTGGCGCAATCGGAATCGGAGCGCGAGTGCAGCCGCTACGATGCTCAGGGCGGCATGATCCAGTACCTCGTCCGGTCACGCAGCCTGCGCCGCGGTCTCGACCCACAACACGCACGCGACATCCTCTGGTCCCTCACCAGCCGCGATCTCTACCGCCTGCTCGTCCGCGACCGCGGCTGGACCGCGCAGCAATATGAAGACTGGCTGGCCGAAACGCTCGTCGAAAGCCTGGTCCGCAAAGACGTGCCGCGCTAATGCGGATTTCCCATCGGTATAGGGGAAGCCATTCCGTGTGGCGCGGCTTTTCCGTTAAAGAAAAGCCGCACTGCGCCGAAACTGGGCGGGCATCGCAATGGGAAATGCGCTCTCGATGAAGACAACCCACCGCCCGTCGAGTTACGCTAGCTCCCCACGTCACCTGTAAATCTTCCACCGAGGAGTTTCCATGTACGACCTGAAGAATCTCGCCAAGCTGAAGACGATCGACGCCAACGCCCCGGAAGGCATGAAGGCCTTCTGGGCCTTTGACAAAGCGGCCATGGCTGCCGGAGCCATCCCGGTCAAGTACAAGGAGCTGATGGCGCTCGCCGTCGCTTTCACCACGCAGTGCCCCTACTGCATCGACATCCACGCCAAGAAGGCGCGCGCCGCCGAAGCGACAGAGCAGGAGATCTCCGAGGTCGTCGTTATCGCCGCAGCCCTCCGCGCCGGAGCAGCTATCACCCACGGCACCCACGCCATTCCCTAGCGCTCGACACTGTCAGGCGAGAAGCTCCCATGCCGGGTGTGCTACCGTTCCCGGCATGGCACGCTCGTTCGCTCTCATCGCCGCACTCCTTCTCCTGTCCGTCCCAGTCATTGCGCAGACCTCGAAGGCCCCACTCCCCAGCTCCATCGCCGCGCATCCCGACTGGCCCAAAGCCGAACCGGCCGACGTCTCCTCCGTCGACGCCATCCTGGCCTCCCTCTACGACGTCATCTCCGGCCCGGCCGGCCAGCCGCGCGATTGGAACCGCTTCCGTTCCCTCTTCGTTCCCGATGCGCGCCTCATCCCCACCCGCCACAACAAAACCGGAAACGGCGCTGATGTGGTCCCGCTCACCCCTGAGCAATATCAGGAGCGCGCCGCGTCCGCACTCGTCGCAGGCTTCTTCGAGCGCGGCATCCACAACACCACCGAAAGCTTTGGCGGCATCGTGCACGTCTTCTCCACTTACGAATCACGCCACACCAAGGACGGCCAGCCCTTCCAGCGCGGCATCAATTCCATCCAGTTGCTCAAGGACGGCAATCGCTACTGGGTCGTTACCATTCTTTGGGATAGCGAGACACCTACCAATCCGATCCCCGCAAAGTATCTGCCATGAGCGGCGTGTCTCAGCGAAAACGAGCACCATTAGGAGATTGCGCATGCGCACCATCGCCGCAGCCACCTTCAAAGCAAACTGCCTCGCCATCTTGGACGAGGCACAGAAAAAGCACGAGACCGTCCTCATCACCAAGCGCGGTAAGCCCGTCGCCAAAAATCGTCCCTGCGAAGGCTGAAGCAAGCGACGACTTCTTTGGCTCAATGAAAGGTAAGGTAAAGATCACCGGCGATATCGTCTCTCCGGCCTTCGACCTGGACGAGTGGGAGATGGAGCGGTGATCCCGTCAACTATCGCGGCTCCCACAGCTCCACGCGGTTCCCCTCTCCATCCCTGATCCACGCAAACCGCCCGTTCACCTCATCCTGCTGCTTCGGGTCGACCCACACATCCTTCGCCGCGAGTTGCGTCAGAAGCGCATCCAGATCATCCACGCGGAAGTTCAGCATCGCCGGCTGCTCGCCCTCGCCGAAATAATCCGTGTCCTTTGGAAACAGCGACCATATCGTGCATCCGTGCCCTTCCGGCGCTGGGCACTCATCCCATACAAACGCCACGCCGCCCCACTCCGTCACCGCCAGCCCCAGATGCTCCGCATACCACGCCGTCAGCCTCTTCGGATCGCGCGCTCTCAAAAACACGCCGCCCAGTCCCGTCGCCTTCGCCATGTTGCCTCCTTACCCCGCATCATTCACGCCACACACACGCCCCGGTGGTCCCGTCGTTTCTGCATGACGGCATTCCATCCCATGCACGATGCGGCGTCAAATCCTGCGCCTGCGATCATCGTGTCATGAGCACGCCCCTCCGCATCCTCGCCATTTCCGGCAGCCTCCGCGACCGCTCCACCAACCTGCTCCTGCTCCAGACAGCTGCTCTCCTCGCGTGTGTTGATCTGCGTCTCGAAATCTTCCCTGAACTCGGCAACATCCCGCTCTTCAACCCCGACCGCACCGGCGTCCCACCGGCAGTCGCCGCGCTGCGCGCATCGATCCAGGCAGCCGACGCCATCATCCTCTCTACGCCCGAGTACGCCCACGGTCTCCCCGGAGCCCTCAAAAATGCGCTCGACTGGCTGGTCAGCGGCATCGAGCTCACGGACAAGCCCGTCGTCCTCTTCAACGCATCCCCGCGCTCCGTCTATGCGCAGGCCGCACTGCGCGAAGTGCTCGTCACTCTCGGCGCACGCATGCTCGACGACGCATGCGTGACCATTCCACTAACCGCCGACATGCGCACACCGCAGCAGCTCGTCTCCGACCCTGCCGTCGCCCAACCCATCGCCGCCGCACTCCAGCGCCTCAGCGCCAGCATCACGGCGCTCGCAGCGAACCGCGCAGCCGCAGCGTCACAACCCATCGGCCGCGCATTGCCCAAGTGGCAGCCGCGTCCGATTCCGGAGCGCCGCAGCTTCAGCGGCCGCTACTCACGTATCGAACCGCTCGATCCCATCCGGCACGCCGAACCGCTCTACGCCTCACTCTGCAGCGATTCCGGCGCCGACGGCTTCACCTACTTGCCCGCCAACCCGCCAGCCGACAGGCACGAATGGCGCAGCCGCCTCGACATCTATGCCGCCAGCCACGGAGCCAGCCCGGACCCGCTCTTCTTCACCCTCTTCGACGAAAGCGGCCACCCCGCCGGCATCTCCGCCTACCTGCGCATCGCACCGGAGCACGGCTCTATCGAGATCGGCCACATCCATCTGTCACCGCAGCTGCAACAAACGCGCGCCGCGACGGAGATTCAATACCTGCTGATGCGCCATGCCTTCGACGATCTCGGCTACCGCCGCTATGAGTGGAAGTGCGATGCGCTCAACGCACCTTCGCGCCGCGCAGCGCTGCGCCTCGGCTTTCGCTTCGCGGGCATCTTCCTCAACGCCATCGTTTACAAGCAGCGCAGCCGCGACACCGCATGGTTTTCCATCACCGATGATGAGTGGCCGCACGTGCGCCGTGGCTTCGAAGCCTGGCTCGCACCGGGAAACTTCGATGCCGAAGGCCGCCAGCTTCAATCACTCGCCAGCCTGCGCGCGCAGTAATCTTCACAGTGTCAGCGACAATAGGTAGTCGTCGCACAGCATGGCGCCGACCAGAAACGTCCGCTCGCCGATCCGCACAAAGCCCACGCGGTCGTAGAAAGCCAGCGCCGCCGTATTGTCCGCCTTCACGCCCAGCAGCAGCCGCTTCTTGCCCAGCGAGCGCGCCTCCGCCGCCGACCACTCCAGCAGCCGCCGTCCCAGCCCGCCGCCCTGGAAGCGATGCAGCAGATAAATTCGCTTCAGCTCGATGTCATCTTGGGTCACGGCCACCGGCAGATCCGGCGGCGACAGCACCACGAAGCCCACTGGCGCGCCTTTCAGCTCCGCCAGGCACAGCCGGTATTTCGCATCCGCCAGCCATGCAGCATATTGCTTCGCCGCATGCTGCACCCGGCAATGTGTGAGAATATCCGGCCCCGAGAGCAAGCCCGCGAATGTCTCCAGAAAGGTAGCAGCGCCCAGCAGCGCCAGCGCCTCTTCATCCCCGGGCACGCACAAGCGCAGCGCAATCTCTTTGTTGAGAGACATGCGCCGATCTTAACAACCGGCGCACCATCCGGAAGCAGGCACCAGGCTAGAAGCTAGGAGCTAGGAGCTAGGAGCTAGGAGCTAGGAGCTAGGAGCTGATTAAGCCAGCGGCACATCCAGCCGCTGCTTCAGATTGCCCGCGAGCTCCGCCATCAGGCGCAGCCGCTGTTCCAGTTGCGGAGAAGGCGGACTCTCCCGCAGCGCAAGCTGCGTGTGTAGCAGTAGCCCGGAGATCGTATTGCGCAGCTCGCTCTCCACTGCACGCAGCGCCGCACGCTGCGCCGCTCCCTGCTCCTGCTCGCGCCTCGCCAGCGCCGCACGCAGATCGCGCACCAGCCGTGCGCTCCCGGTCAACGCGAAGTTCACCTGCAAGGGAATGGCCAGCCCGGCCATCTTCCATAGCACCTCCGCGCCCCGCGGATCGCCTTCGGCCAGCGAATCTTCCACGATCACCGCGTCATAGCTCGCCGCACGCAGTGCATCCAGAGCCTCGCGCCGTCCCGGCACAACTTCCACATCCAGCCCCATCTGCTGCATGATCGCCGCGGCGCAATTCTCTGCTCCGCTCAGCGCTGAAATGAGCAGCACTCGCTGCACGGCGCTCACTTTTTCCTTCATAGCCCGGTCCTCATTCCCTTCATAGCCCGTCCTTCACATCCCGTTTCTGTATCCATGTGTTCCGTTCATCGGTTCCAGCGTCTCCAGCGAGACGTTGTCCGACACCCCGTATTCCTTGAGCTTTCTGTACAGCGTCGTCTTGCCGATACCCAGCAGGCGCGCCGCCATCAGTTTGTCCCCCTTCAGTTGCCGGATCGTGGTCAGGATCGCCTGCTTCTCCAGCTCCGCCAGCGGCATCACCCGGGGCATCGCGCCCGGCTGGATCACCGCGGACTGGGCCTTCTGCATCTGCGACGACGCTTCGCGCCGCAGTCCCAGCTCATGGTTCTGCAACTGCGTCGGCAGATCGCCCATGTGGATCACCGGGCCGGACGCCATGGTGCACGCGCGCTCGATCGCGCCTTCCAGCTCGCGCACATTCTGCGGCCAGTCGTAGTCCATCATGCTGCGCAGCGCGTCGTCACTCAGCGTGTAGCTCTCGCCGCTCTCGCGCGACATGCGGTCCAGGAAGTGCGTCGCCAGCAGCGGAATGTCCGAGCGCCGTTCGCGCAGCGGAGGAATGCGCAGCGTCACCACGTTCAGCCGGTAGTACAGATCCTTGCGGAAAGTCCCCTTGGTCACGGCCGCCGCCAGATCCACACTGCTCGCCGCCAGGATGCGCGCATGCAGCGGAATGCGGTGCGTCGCTCCCGCTGGGCGGATCTCCTTCTCCTGCAGTACCCGCAGCAGCTTGCCCTGCAGCTCCGGCGTCAACTGGCCAATCTCGTCCAGGAACACCGTGCCGCGCTCCGCCGAAGCCAGCACGCCCGGCGCATTGCGCAGTGCACCCGGAAAGGCGCCCTTCACATAGCCGAACAGCTCATGCTCGATCATCTCCGGTGCAAATGCTCCGCAGTCCACAGTAAGGAACGGCTGCGATGCAGCCTCGCTCTGCCCGTGAATGGTGCGCGCCACCATCTCCTTGCCCGTGCCCGGCTCGCCCGCAATCAGCGCCGGATGATGGCTCTGTGCCACCTTGGCCAGAATGCGGTAGAGCTTGTCCATCTCCTGGCTGCGTCCCACCAGGTTGCCCGCTCCGCCTGAGCTGCGCAGCCGCTCGCGCAGGTTGCGGCTGGCGCCGCTCGCCTGCCGCTGGTGGGCCGCTCGCTCCAGCACCGTCCCCAGTTCCTCCATCAGGAAGGGCTTGGTCAGGTAGTCGGTGGCTCCGCCGCGCATTGCCTCCACGGCCGATCCGATGGTCGTCGTCGATGTCATCACAATAATTGCCGTATCGGGCTTCAAGGCTTTTACCTCTTCCAGGAGTTGCATACCTTCGCGCCGGCTGGCCTTCAGCTCCATCAGCAGCAGGTCCACCGTATGGCTGCGCAGCAGTTGCTGCGCATTGCTCGCTTCCGCCACGCCTTCGGCGGAGAAGCCTCTCTGCGTCGCGATCTCCACACATGCCGATCGGGTCGCGTCGTCTTCTTCGATAACGAGAACGTGCAGCCTGTTCCCGCCATGTTCCATCCCCTGCATCATCATGTCGTCCAAGGCAGCACCTCAAAAAGTCAAAATTGCCGATCTGAAACCCGTATCGTGTATTTATTACACTCAAACAGTGCAATCTCTACAGTCAGGAGTCTAACCAGATTTCATTCCGGGAATGGTGCTGAAATCGCCCTACAACCTGACTTCAGTAATGGCCTGCCGCGGTGACCCCCCTCCACCAAAGCTGCAGTCGCCATGTACTATGTGCGGTTTACAGCTCTTCCCCGACCGCCTCCTCCCCGGCTGCCATACAATCAGCCCAGAGCGGATTCCCTGCAAACCTGCCGGGGAACGGAAACAGACGCGGTTTTCCCCACCACAACCGCACTTCACCCTCTGCTCCCGACGCTCACAGGACATTCCTTCGCTATGGCACCTGCTTCCCAGCCGCCCGCCCCCCAGCTATCCACGAAAGCGCCCAGCATCCGCTCCAGCCGCGCTGCTGGCCAGCTCCGGCCCGTCATCTTGACCCCCGACTACGTCGCCACCGCCGAAGGCTCCGTCCTCATCTCTATCGGCCACACCCGCGTCCTTTGCAACGCCACCATCGAGCAGGGCGTTCCCCCCTGGCTGCGCAACAGCGGCCGCGGATGGGTCACCGCCGAATACGGCATGCTCCCCCGGGCCACCCTCACCCGTACCGCGCGCGAATCGGAGCGCGGAAAAATCTCCGGCCGCACCCATGAGATCCAGCGCCTCATCGGCCGCTCCCTCCGCGCCGTCGTCGACATGCAGGCACTCGGCGAGCGAACAGTGATCCTCGACTGTGACGTATTGCAGGCCGATGGGGGCACCCGCACCGCGGCCATCACCGGCGCCTGCGCTGCGCTCGCCCTCGCGCTCAACCGTCTGGTCAAAGCGGGCGCGCTCAAGCAGTCGCCGCTGCGTCAGCTCGTCGCCGCCACCAGCGTCGGCATCGTCGATGACGAAGTCCTGCTCGACCTCGCCTACGAAGAAGACTCCCAGGCCGATGTCGACATGAACATCGTCATGACCGAAGACGGCGGCCTCGTCGAAGTGCAGGCCACCGCCGAGCGCCAGGCCTTTCTCCGCGCCCGCATGTTGGAAATGATGGACTACGCCGAAGCCGGCATCCGCGAGCTCTTCGCAGCCCAGCGCGCGATTCTCTGAATATCTATTTCGTCGCTAGTCTGTATTTTGAGTGTGTGTCGGCGTCGGATGTTCATCGGATCGCTCGCAGGCGATCTCTCAGAGACATCATGTGTTTGCAGGCAAGTAGCCACTCTGACAGGTCGAACCCCTGCGCATATTCGAAATTTGCCGCATCAAGCGCCTTACGTGCCTTGCCGACAAACTTCACTCCCGCGCCCACGTCGAGTCCATCCAGTCTTTCCCCTCTTTTGTTATGTTCGATAGCTTCCTCCAGAGTGATGCCGGAAGGCAGTTGTAATGAAAACTTCCCGCGCCGCAAAAGAAATGGATACCCTCCCGGTAGTTTGGCCACACCAGGAATACTCGTGCGTAGAGTTCCTCCTGAGAGGAGAGACAAAAGAAGAGGAATCGCAGTCGAAGTTGTTACGTCGTTGAGTTCCTCACCGATGGCGCCATAGTTAGGACGTAACTCCTGGGCACTCACCTCATGGTCTCGAACCCAGACTCGCGGCTGTTTTCCAGGGGCCTTTCCTTGCAGCCAGGGACCGAGTTGGCCGTGATGGGCGAGAACCCTGACATCCTTCTCTCGCGCTCCGGCCGCCGAACGGCAGAACGCTTCGACGATTGCCGCATTCCCCAGACCGCAAGTCGTGCGCAGGCCCAAATGATCCAGAACCACATTGACGCAGTCGGGATAACACGCATTGACAACAGCGGCTTCCAAATCCACAGCCGCCCGTGCAACTTCTACAGCCAACGCCATTTGAAGCGGCAAGGCAATGCCGAATCCGCCCTGTGCAACTAACCTCGTCCAGCCGTTGTCCTCCTCAGTGATCTCCCAGGGAGACTGAATGGAGGCGGCAAGAAGAATGACCTTCGGCTTCAACGAACGAAATATTCTGGAGAATTTTGCAGCTTTGAATTGAGCCATGCTGACCGGCTCGCAGATCACAGATGCGCCGACGCTGGCGGCACGAGCATTGGCGATGGCCGCGATTTCGGAGACCTTCGCAGGTGATCGCCCAAGAATCACAACCCGAAAAGACCCCCCAAAAATGTGGGAAAGCCCGTAAACGACGCCGCGGGCAATCGATCCCGTTCCTATGACAAGAATCTCGGCGGTTTTCAAGGTTGCTCAGACCCCCTTGAAGGATGCAGTCGCCGTATGATTTCACACGAAAATGCCTGTGAATCGCACCGCCGCTTCATATCGTTGTCAAACGGGACAGTCGAAGCCTGGATATGCTTTTCAGCAAATCGGTGACGAGCTGATCGCGATCTGCGTGGTGTTACGATTACCCGCGCATCCTAGCTCGAGCCGCCAGGTGATCGCGAATGAAAAGGACTGCCGTCTCTTTCCTGTTCCTGTGTTGCCTGCTGCCTGCCGCCCTCCTCGCCCAGAAAAAACCCGAAGCCAAGCCCAAACCAGCGCAATCCATCCCCGAGCTCCGCCAGCAACTCGAAAAGATCCTCCACGACACCCACACCCCCGGCATGTCCATCGCGATCGTCCACCGCGGTGGTCCAGAGCGGGTCGATGACTGGGTCGCCGGCCTCGGCAAATCGAACGTCGCCGCCAATCAGCCGGCCACCGCCGGCACCCTCTTCCGCATCGGTTCTACCTCCAAGGCCTTCGTCTCGCTCTCCATCCTCAAACTCGTGAACGACGGCAAACTCTCGCTCCAGGATCCCGTCCACAAACTGGTCCCGGAGATCTATTTCAAGAATCGCTGGGAAGCCACCGACCCGGTCCGCGTTGTCGACCTGCTCGAACACACCACCGGCTGGGACGACCTGCATCTGCACGAATACGCCAAAGACGCCAAGGGCATGACGCTGCGCCAGGGCCTCGACTACTATCACCACTCGCGCATCTCGCGCTGGCCGCCCGGAACCCGCATGGCCTATTGCAACTCCGGGCCGCCCGTCGCCGCCTACATCGTTGAAAAGCTCACTGGCCAGCGCTTCGAGGACTACGTCACCCAGAACTTCTTTCTGCCCATCGGCATGAAGACCGCCACGTATTTCGAGCAGCCCTCGCCGCAGTTGACGACTCTGTATCACGACGACGGCAAGACGCCGTATTCCTACTGGAACATCCTCGAGCGTCCCGCTGGCGCCATCAACGCCTCCGCCAACGACATGGCCGCGTACGTGGTGTTCTATCTCAACCGCGGCGCGGTCAACGGACAGCCGCTTTTGCCCGCCGCTGACATCAATCGCATGGAGACTCCAACCCGCACCTGGGAAGCTCAACAGGGATTGAAAGCCGGCTACGGCCTCAGCAACTACACCAGCATCCACGACGGCTTCGTCTATCACGGCCACAACGGCGGCGTGGAGGGCGGCCTCACCGACATGTCCTACATGCCCGACTACGGTGTCGGCTACTCTTACAGCACCAACGCCGGCAACGGACAAGCCTTCGAGAAAATCGGCGACGCCATCCGCGCGTACATCACGCGTGGACAGACCAAGCCGCCGGTGCCCGCCGCAGCTCCATTGCCGGTAGATGCGCAGCAATACGCCGGCTGGTACGAGCCCGATGCACCGCGCAACGAATTCATGCATGGCATCGAGCGCCTTGCGCTCAACCGCATCCGCTTCGAGCGCGGCAACCTCGTGCTCACCAACTTGCTCGGCACCACGCACGACACCTTCGTGCCCGTCGGCGGCGAGCAGTTCCGCTATCTCTCCAAGAAAGACCCGCCCGAGCCCATCGCAACCGCAGCGCTCCTCGTACCCAACGCTGCAGGACGATTCGTCTTCATCGGTGGCACCCGGAAGCACCTCCCCGCCTGGCTTGCCATCGCGGAGCTTGCTCTCTTGGCTTGGTTCCTGCTCGCGCTCGCAGCCATCGTGCTCTATGCGCCCTTCTGGCTCATCGGCGGCCTCATCAAAAAACGCCGCCGCCCCGTCGAGCGCCCCATCCGGCTGTGGCCGCTCATCGCCGCGCTCAGCCTGGCCGCATCGATCGGCATCATGGCCCTGGCTGGTAGTGATGCCATCAACCGCCTCGGCAACCTGACCATCTGGTCATTCGGCCTCTACCTCTGCACGCTGATCTTCGCCGGAGCCTCATTGGCCAGCGCCGGCGCGCTGTGGCTCGCCCGCAAGCAACCAGTCCGCAAAAGCGTTCGCTGGTTCTCCATCGCCGTCACCACCGCACTGCTCATCGTCACCATATATTTCGCCTGGTGGGGAATCATCGGCATCCGCCTCTGGGCCTGAATCTAAGAACGATCCGCAACACCGGAACAAAACAGGGGAAATCGCATGCACATGAACCTGCACCGCCGCATCACGCTGGCGCTGTTGCTCGCCACCCTCACCTGCGGCATCGCCCGCGGAGCGCCCACCATCACAGCGGATCAGACAGCAATCCGCAACGTTCTGGATGCGCAGGTCGCCGCATGGAACCGTGGCGATGTCGTCGCCTTCATGCAGGGATACAACAACTCCCCGGACACCACCTTCGTCGGCAAAACCGTCGCGCACGGCTTCTCCAACATCCTCGACCGCTATCGCAAAAACTACGCCGACAAAGAAAAGATGGGCCAGCTCACCTTCAGCGATCTGGAAGTGCACCAGCTCGATGCCCGCTTCGCCACCGTCACCGGCCGCTTCCACCTCGCACGCAACGCAAGCGCCGGAGGAGAGGCGCAGGGCATCTTCTCGCTGGTCTTCGAAAAGACATCCGCCGGATGGAAAATCATCCTCGACCACACCAGCTAGCCAGATCCTCATTGCCATGGCCGCCGAAGTCCGCGGCTGCCTCACATCTCGCATTTGAGATCTGGAATCAGGAACCATCTCGACACGCTGTCATCCTGAGCGAAGCGAAGGACCTGCCGTTTGCCCGTGGTTACACAACATCGCATCCCCACATAAGCTCCTATTGGCTTCCGTGAAGCAGCATCACCCAGCGGCAGCGACCATCGGGAGCGCCCTCACAGAACGCGCCGCCGGCGCCTATGCCCCGGACGGCCAGTCCGCGCGCCACCGGCGCCGCCGCCTCGGACGGCAAGTCCGCGGCAAGTCTGTAGAATGGAGGCGCAAAGGAAGGGACCCATTCCGTCCCACTCAATTCCATCCGCTCCAGGAGAAGCATCATGATCAAGCTCACCCCCGGCAAGCTGGCCGGCCTCAAGTCTGTCTCCGATCACCGCGGCGTCATCGCCGCCGCCGCCATGGATCAGCGCGGCTCCCTCCAGAAATCCCTCGCCAAGGAAGCCGGCACCGGCACCATCCCGCCCACTGCGCTCGAAGAGTTCAAGACCCTCGTCACCTCCGTGCTCACCCGCCACGCCTCCGCCATTCTGCTCGACCCCGAGTTCGGTCTCCCCGCCTCCAAGCACCGCAACGGCAAGGGCCTCCTGCTCGCCTATGAGAAGACCGGCTACGACGCCACCACCCCCGGCCGCCTCCCCGACCTGCTCGACCACTGGTCCGTCCGCCGACTCAAGGAAGCCGGCGCCGACTGTATCAAGGTTCTCCTCTACTACTCGCCGCTCGAAACCTCCGAGATCAACGACCGCAAGCACGCCTTCATCGAGCGCATCGGTGACGAGTGCCGCGCCCACGACATCCCCTTCTTCCTCGAGTTCGTCGGCTATGACCACAAAGGCGGCGACGAGAAGTCCATCGCCTACGCCAAGGCCAAGCCGGACATCGTCTCCGGCTCCATGGCCGAGTTCGGCAAGGAGAAGTACGGCATCGATGTGCTCAAGGTAGAAGTCCCCGTCCAGATGGAGTTCGTCGCCGGCACCAAGGCCTATAAAGGTGAGCAGGCCTACACCCGCGCGGAAGCCCTGCAGCACTTCCGCGATGCGGCCGGCTCCAC
>JAUTWX010000356.1 GCA_030838385.1 Acidobacteriaceae bacterium | reverse complement strand
GCCGATGTACACCTTCTTCGCCTGCATGGCGGCGATCACCTGCTTGGCATCGCGACGCGTGTCCAGCATGAAGCAGTTGCTCTGTGATCTGGTGTAGCTGTAGCCCTGTTTGTCCAGCCAGACGAAGGTCTGCTCGCGAATGTCCGTGTTGATCTTCTTGCGCTCCGGGATCATCGCCGTGTGCTGCAGGCTGGCATTCGCGGCGGCTGCGGCGGTGATGGGCATCGCGTTCATGCCGTAGGTCTGCAGCTTCGCCAGCAGGTCGGGGCGTCCGGCGGCAAAGCCGCAGCGCAGCCCGGCCATGCCGTAGAGCTTGGAGAAGGTGTGCAGCACGATGACGTCCTCGCCGCCGCGCACCATGTCCATGCAACTGGGCTGGTCGGAAAAGTGGATGTACGCCTCATCGATCAGCAGGATGGAGCCTTTGGGCTTGTTCTTCAGCGCCCAAACGATATCGTCCTTGGGTGTTGTGGTGCCGGTGGGATTATTCGGATTGCAGATGTAGATGACGCCCGCGCTCGGACTCGCCGCGATCATCGCCTTCACATCGTGGGCGTGTGTGCGGGTCAGCGGCACTTTGAAGGTCTTTGCGCCGGCCATGTCGGCGGCGTTCATGCCCGCTTCATAGCCGGGATCGGCGGTGACGTAAGAGCGGGACGGGCTGGTGAAGGCCAGAACGCTGTAGTGCAACGGCTCGCTCGACCCGGCATAGACGGCAATCGAATCCAGACCGAGCCCTTCTACCTGCGCGATGGTCTTGGTCAACGCGACGGTCTGCTCGAAGTCGTAGCGGCCGCCGCGCGGCGCGACGTTCGTACATGCCGCGCAAGCCAGTTGGCATGGGCCCAGCGGATTTTCATTCGCGTTGATCAGCACGGCATCGGGCGGGATGGCCGGCATGCCGCCATGGAAGCGGCCGGACCGCTTGAGGCCGTTTGGCGTGGACTGCGCTCCGCTCGCGTAAGCCCATGCAAGGTGGGCCTCCGTGAAGATGGGGACAGCAGCGGCTGCGGTAGTGGCGATACGCAGGAAGGAGCGGCGGGAGACGGAAGAAGATTGGTCGGCGGGCATCAGGAAATCCTCCAAATCTGGCGAAGGGGGAAAAGACCTCGTTGTGGTTGCAGGCGCTGGGAAGCGGGGCAGCGCACTCGGCATCGAGGCAACGAGGACTCGACCTGACGAATCGGATGGCACCACTGTACTCTGCTTCGAGCACGGCTCCAAGCGATGGATTTGACGGCGAATTTCGGCTTGTACCGCAGCCTTTGGACGCAGCAGTCCCTGAAGCGCTAAAGCCCTCGAAAATAAGCTCCTCAGACCATGCCTGTGACGCGGAAATATGTGCTATTCCTTGCTAAAATAGACACAGAGCCCCTCGTTCCTTCCATGCCCCTGAGCGGGTCTGGATAGCGCGTTTCTGGCGCTGCGACGGCTCTCCCTATCTATGGCAGACGATCAGAATCCACAGCTTCCTCTCGGCGGTCCAAACGGCAACAGCGGGGATGGCACCACGCCACCCACGGGTCCCGGCGCCGCCAACATCATCTCCATCAACATTGAAGAGGAGATGCGCCGGTCGTATCTCGACTACTCGATGTCGGTCATCATCGGCCGCGCGCTGCCCGATGTCCGCGACGGCTTGAAGCCGGTGCACCGCCGCATCCTGTACACGATGCACGAGATGGGGCTGCAGCACAACAAGAAGTACACCAAGTGCGCCAAGGTGGTGGGGCAGGCCATGGGCCAGTACCATCCGCACGGCGACTCGGCCATTTACGACACCATGGTGCGCCTGGCGCAGCCCTTCAGCCTGCGCTATCCGCTGATCGACGGCCAGGGGAACTTCGGCTCTGTGGACGGCGATCCGCCCGCGGCCATGCGATATACCGAAGCCCGCATGATGCGCATCGCGGGCGAGATGCTGGGGGACATCGACCAGGACACGGTCGATATGGTGCCGAACTACGACGAGAGCACGCTCGAGCCGACTGTGCTCCCCGCGCGCATCCCCAACCTGATCGTCAACGGCTCCAACGGCATTGCCGTGGGCATGGCGACCAACATCCCGCCGCACAACCTGACCGAGATCGTCAACGCGACCATCGAGCTGGTGAACAATCCGCACGCCGGTCTCGCCGAAGTGCTCAAGCATGTGCAGGGACCGGACTTCCCCACCGGCGGCTTTATTTATGGGCGCAGCGGCATTCCGGAGGCCTATCGCACCGGGCGCGGCCGCTTCCTGATGCGCGCCAAGTGCGCGATTGAAAACATCTCCGGCGGCCGGCAGGCCATCGTGGTCACCGAGATTCCCTACCAGGTAAACAAGATGAAGCTCATCGAGCGCATCGCCGACCTGGTGAACGACGGCGTGATCACCGACATCGCACGCGATGAGTTCCGCGACGAGAGCGACCGCGACGGCATGCGCATCATGATCGGATTGAAGCGCGGCTCCGAGGCGCAGATCGTGCTCAACCAGCTCTACAAGCACACCCAGATGCAGGAGAGCTTCTCCATGATCTTCCTGGCGGTGGTGAATGGCCAGCCGCGGGAACTGCCGCTCCCGGATGCCATCCGCCACTTCATCGACCACCGCGTGGATGTCGTTCGCCGTCGCACCGCCTATCTGCTGCGCAAAGCGCGGGAGCGCGAGCACATCCTGCTCGGCTACCAGATCGCGCTCGATCACCTGGACAGTGTGATCAAGATCATCCGCGGATCGTCATCGCGCGCGGATGCACGCGAGAACCTCTTCCGCTTCTTCTCCGGCACCAAGATCCAGTTGCGCGGCGCGGAGTTGAAAGGTGTCTCGCTGGATGCGGCGAAGTACGGCATCGACATGGCGACGCAGACTACCGCAACGCTCATCCTGAGCTACCGCCAGATCGACGCCATCCTGGAGCTGCAGCTCTATCGCCTGACTCAGCTTTCCATCGACGAGCTGCTGAACGAGCTGCGCCAGGTGCGTGACAACATCGCCGAGTACGAATCGATCCTGGCTTCGGAAAAGAAGCTGCGCTCGGTCATCGTGAAGGAGCTGGAGCAGGTCCGCAAGGACTACGGCGACGAGCGCCGCACCCAGATCCTGGACGAGACGGCAGAGCTGCAATTGGAAGACCTGATTGCCGACGAACAGGTCGCCGTCACGGTGTCGCATTCCGGTTACCTGAAGCGCACGCCGATCTCCATCTATCGCCAGCAACGGCGCGGCGGCACCGGCCGTCTCGGGATGAAGACCCGCGAGGAGGACTTCGTCTCGCAGCTCATCATCGACTCAACCCACGCTTACCTGCTCTGCTTCACCAACACAGGACGCGTCTACTGGCTGAAGGTGTATGAGGTCCCCGATGTCGGCGCCGCGGGCAAGGGCAAGTCGATGGCCAGCCTGCTGAATCTGCAGCCGGGTGAGACGGTGCGCACCATCCTGGCGCAGCGCAATCTCGAAGAAGAAGGCAAATTCGTCTTCTTCGCGACCCAGAAGGGAACAGTCAAGCGCACGCCGCTGAAGGACTTCTCCAACGTGATGGCGCGCGGCATCATTGCCATCGGCATCGACAAGGACGACGAGCTGATCGGAGCGCGAATCACCTCCGGCGACGAGGTCGTCTTCCTGGCGACGCATGATGGCATGGCCATCCGCTTCGATGAGAACGACGTTCGCTCCATGGGCCGGCCGGCCTATGGTGTGCGTGGCATCGACCTGTCGAAGGGCGATTACGTGGTTGGACTCGCGGTCACGCCAAAGGAGCGCAAGAAGAATGGCAACGGCGCCGACTGCGCCTGCCTCATTCTCTCCGTCACGACCCAGGGCTTCGGCAAGCGCACCGATGTGGACGAGTATCGCCTGCAGACGCGCGGCGGCAAGGGTGTGATCAACCTGAAGACCACGGCGCGCAACGGCAAGGTGAATGCGATCCAGTTGGTCGATGACTCTTCCGAACTGATGGTGATCAGTCAGTACGGCAAGATCATCCGCATCGACACCAAGACGATTCGTGCAGCAGGCCGCTCCACACAAGGGGTGAAGCTGCTGAACCTGGAAGAGGACGACAAGGTGGCAGCCGCGGTCGTCATTCCACCGGAAGAAGCGAAGATCGAACCGGAAAACGGGACGTTATTGCAGTAACCCCACCGCGGGGGCTGCTGCGATAGCATCGGTGTCCATCACGGACATGAGGCCTCCCACGCGGGAGGCCTCAGCCATATGATCGCTGCGCCACTTAGATGCCGGGCCGGCCCCTATAATGAAGGCTTCATGCTGACATCTGCACGTATCGCGGCCGCTCGCGAGCGCATCCGCGATGTCCTCTACTATTCGCCCTGCCAGGTATCGCACGATCTCTCCGAGCTGGCCGGCCATCCCATCTATCTCAAGCTGGAGAACCTGCAGCGTACTGGCGCCTTCAAAGAGCGCGGCGCGCTGAACCGGCTGCTGCAGCTTACGCCGGAGGAGCGCGCGCACGGCGTGATCGCAGCCAGTGCCGGCAATCACGCACAGGGTGTCGCCTTTCACGCGGCGCGGCTCGGCATACGCGCGCGCATCGTCATGCCGCAGCCGACTCCGCTGGTCAAGGTCTCCGCCACCCGCGGCTTTGGCGCTGAGGTTATCTTGCATGGCGCCAACTACGACGAAGCTTGCGACGAGGCCACCCGTCTGCAGCAGGCAGAGCAGCTCACCTTCATCCATCCTTTCGATGACGATGAGGTGATCGCCGGGCAGGGTACGATTGGGCTCGAAGTGCTGGAACAGCTTCCGGATGTCGAAGCGATTGTGGTTCCGATCGGCGGCGGCGGCCTGATTGGAGGTGTCGCCTGCGCAGTGAAAGAGGCGCGACCCGATGTGCGTATCGTCGGCGTGCAGACGGAGCGGCTTGCCTCCATGTTGCGCGCGGTGGAGGCGGACGCGCCAGTGACATTGCCGGCGCAGGCCACCATCGCGGACGGTATCGCCGTGCGTCGCGCCGGGGACCACACCTTTCCACTGGTGCAGCGCTACGTGGATGAGATCGTCACTGTGGATGAGGAAGAGATCTCGAGCGCCATCCTGGTGTTGCTGGAGAAGGAGAAGACGCTGGCTGAGGGCGCGGGGGCCGCAGCACTGGCCGCGCTGCTGCAGGGCAAGACGCATCTACGCGCGGAGAAGACGGTGGCCCTGATATCCGGCGGCAACATCGACGTCACGTTGCTCTCGCGCATCATCGAACGTGGCCTGGTAAAAGACGGACGCCTGTTGCGCATCCGCGTCTTTCTTCTCGACCGTCCTGGCTCGCTTCATCAGCTCACCCGCGTGCTCACCGAGTGCGAAGCGAACATCGTGCAGACCAGCCACAACCGTTTGTACTATGGCGCGAACCTTGGCGATTCGGTGATCGAGATTACGCTGGAGACGCGCGGTGCGGCGCACGTTGCGGCGATTGCCGATGCGTTGACCGCTGCCGGCTATCGGCATGAACGCGTGCATTGATGGAGCAGACGCAGCGAGAGCGCCCCGGTTAGAGCGCTCTCGTCAGCCTGATTCAAAACGACTAGCCTAAAGCACAGATGGTGCAGGGTAGCTAACCACATTCAACGCAGCCGTTCGATCAAGGAACGGCTGCCCGGAGCGGCATCTCACCACATCACAATATCTGTGCTGTGGCCCTAGCCTGGAGAACCAAAATTACAGCAGTGTTGCAGAGGACCGCGGCCGCGAAGCCGCACTACTTCTTGGCGTATTCCTTCAGCTTCGCAAGGCTGTCAAAGTTCGACGCTTGGAGCAAACCGGAGTTGCCGCAGTTGTCCACCTCATAGTCGTTGTAGTTGCGGTGAATGAAGAGCAGATACTGTTTGCCGGTCTGCATGGGGAACTTGGTGGGACTGTTCTCGCTGAAGATGTCAACCACATCCCGATCGACCATGCGTCCCTTGATGACACGATCCACGTGCACGATGTAGTTGATGCCGTCCAGGTGGAACGAGGAATCCGGCACCGGCACAGCAGCTTCTACCGTTGCAACCATGGTGGTGCCGGCCTCGTGGAGCTCCTGATTCAAGGAAACCCGATTGCTCTGACACTGGGCAAGGCAGGTTGCCGAGGCGGCGGCGATTGCCAGCGAAACGATCCAAGTCTTCATGTGGTGCCTCCCATACTGCAAATGCTTCTCTGTCTGCTACTGCGGTGACTGGAGAATCCCACGCACGGTGGAAATGGCCAAGCGAAACCACCCGAAACGCATGGTTAACCCCTTACGGGGGACTGCACTTTCCGGGGTGTCCCGGCCGTGCAATTAGTAACTTGTGTAATGTAAATTTCTCATCCTTCCTCGCTATATGTCACCGCAAATCATACAAATGAAGCATCTTGCTCGAAGCTGTTAATTGTTTTAGCAACGAAGGGATTACCTGGTTACCCAATCAGCCAATCCAGCGGCGGAAGTCAACCCTGGCTCCAGCCTTTCCGCCGGCGCCCCTACCGTGCAAAATGGACGCAGCATGTATGCCAGGCGTACTGCACGAGCCGTGCGGCAGATGGTGGTCAATCATGGGTGGGCCGCAGCCATGCGGACCGCGGGCGATCGCCTGAGGCAGAGGCTGCGCCGCGCGTCATCACAGCCATCGGACCCGACCACCTGGCTGCCCACCGCAGAGCACGCATTCGACCGCCAATATGGCGTGGATACCAGCGGCCTTGTCTGGGGAGTCGATCTAAAGACCGGCAGCCCCAGCGACCCGTGGAACACCGCGTACTACGGCATCGGTCCCTCGGTCTTTCACCACGTCATGGCGCAGGTACCCGCGTCGCTGCAGAGGACCGCCACCTTCATTGACCTGGGGTGCGGCAAGGGCCGCGCCGTCCTGCTCGCGTCGGAGTATCCGTTTGCGCAGGTCACGGGCGTCGAGATCGCTCCGCAACTGCATCGCATCGCGGTCGAGAATGTTGCCCGATACACCGCCGCGCGAATGGCCGAGGAGCGGGGCCACCTGGCCCGGACAGACCTGGCCCCCATGCGCGTGCTCCTGGAAGATGCGGCGAACTACCGCTTTCCCAGCGGGCCGCTCGTCGTCTATCTCTACCATCCATTCTGCCGCCCAGTGCTGGAGAAGGTGCTCCGCAATCTGGGCCGCTCGCTTGCGGAGGAGCCGAGAGACGCTGCCGTGATCTACATCAATCACGAGCTGCGCGATGCCTTGGATCGCGCACCGTACCTGCAGCAGGCATGGAGTGCAACGGTGGAGATGGATGTGAGCGACCGGCTGGCCGATCGCATCGGTTCGAGCATGGAAGACTGCGCCCTCTATCTCACACGTCAGCAAAATTAGACCGGCAGATCTGCTCAAGCTGCCGCGCACGCGCGTGCATCGTAGTGAGAGGCAGGCCTTCGGACGGCTGCAAGCCGCGTAGAATCCTGCCAGTTCCCTAAAGCAGAAAGGCAAAACATTATGGCAAGTGAAGTAACCCTGGATGCAGCACGCCGCGTGATCGCGGCAGCGGAGAAGAAGGCGAAAGAGATCGGCCAGCCTATGAACATCGCGGTGGCTGACGAAGGCGGTAATTTAGTGGCCCATGTGCGTATGGACGGCGCCTGGCTGGGCTCGGTGAACATATCGATCAACAAAGCATGGACATCGCGCGCGTTCGATATATCGACCAAGGACCTGGGCGACAATTCGCAGCCCGGCCAGCAGTTCTTCGGCATCCACGCATCGAACGGCGGCAAGGTGATGATCTTCGCCGGCGGCATTCCGCTGAAGAAGGGTGGCAAGGTTGTCGGCGCCATCGGAGTCAGCGGAGGCGCGGGCGAACAGGACCACGCAGTTGCCGAAGCCGGTGCCGCAGCGTTTGGTTCGTAGCCGTTGCGGCTACGAATCTCCGGCCCTCCGCGAAAATCCACAGTATCGGTGCGGCTTCTCAAGCGAACGTATCCGCCTGGTCACTTCGCGAGCGGTGGTCTCCAGCGCTAGCATGAAGACGCTCTCGCATTCTTCGCGTACCTGCTCTCGGGCATGCGCTGTCTTCACCCTTGTATGCACCTTTGTCATCGCTTCGTAGGCTTGTCGGCGCTCCTCTGCCTGGTATTTCTGCTGATGCCGCACGCGGTTCTGGCCGCGCGGCATCAGCAGCGTCATGCCACGTCGCGGCCGGCACATCACCGGCGCGAACATCATGTGCGCCCACACACCGCGCGAGCCCTGCGGCGTGCGCGCAGGCATGGCACGGAAGCTGTGCGTGCCGCCGCTCGCTCCGAGACGCAGCGCGTGGCCCGCGGCGAAGACACTGACTCTTCCGAGTCCGCATCGCTGAACCTGCCGGAAGAGCCGCTTGCCCGCATGAATCTGCCGCCGCTGCGCGGCAGCCATGAATCGCTGGTGCGCCAGAACGAGCGCGCCGAACAGGACGGTCTGCTGCGCGTCAAGGACGACGCGGATCTTCGGACGCTGCGCCGCCAGGGCAGCCTGGTCGCCCTGCCGGAGCTTGCATCCATGCGCGCGGACAGCCGCCTGCCGGCGAACCGCCGCTACTGCCGCGTGTGGACCAGCCAGTTCCTGACCGATCTCGCTCGCGTCCACTACCAGCGCTTCCACAAGCCGCTGCAGATCAACTCCGCGGTGCGCACCATCGAATACCAGCGCCACCTGCTGCACATCAACGGAAACGCAGCGCCCGCGGAGGGCGATGTCGCCTCCCCGCACCTGACCGGCGAGGCTGTGGACATCGCCAAGAAGGGGCTGACGCCATCGGAGGTCGCATGGATGCGCGCCTATCTACTGCCGCTGCAGACGGCAGGCAGGATCGATGTAGAGGAGGAGTTCCAACAGTCCTGTTTCCATATCTCGGTCTACAAGACCTACAGGACGTCGCGCCCGGAACCCGCGGCCCCCTCGAAGTCTTCGGCGCTGGTAGCCTCCGGCGTTCGCTGACATCGCGCCACCGCTTCCGTTTCTTACAATTCGCATTGCGGCTGCCGGTGTCATGATGGATAGCATGGGAACCGCAGTGGATGAAGGGCGCAGCATGCCGGCGAAGCGGGCAATCGGAAATGTAACGGCGTCCAACGAGCTGCTCGAGATGGCCATGGGTTTCGGGCCAAGCTGCGTGCTATGCGCGGCCGCCCGGCTCGGCGTTGCCGATGCGCTGGGCGACGCGGAGCGAAGCGCGTCGGAGGTTGCGACAGCGTGCAAAGCAGATCCCTCGTCCATGTACCGGCTGCTGCGCGCGATGGCAGCGCTTGGCCTGCTCAATGAGACGAGCCCAAAACACTTCCGCCTCACCGCGCTGGGCCGCCCGCTGCGCAGGGACGTGCCGGATTCGGCGTGGGCCGCGGTCGTCTTCTGGGCCGATCTGCTTGCGAATTTCTGGTCGCAGCTTGGCGAGTGCGTCCGCACCGGACAGAACGGCGCGCAGGTGATGGAGCAGGCGGGCATCGCCTCGCGATGGTCGCAGGAGCCGGAGGCCGGCTCGATCTTTCGTGCGGTCATGGGCACCAGCCCGGCGGAGGACTACGCGCCCATCGTTGATGCGTGGCCGTTTCCCGCCAGTGGCGTGGTCGCCGATCTCGGGGGTGGAGGCGGCGCGCTCATCCGCGCTGCGCTGGAGCGCCACCCAAACCTGCGCGGCATGCTGGTGGACAGGGATGCTTCCATCGACGCCGCGGCGGCTCATTTCAAATCAACGCCGCTGGCCGACCGCTGCGAGCTGATCGCAGCAGATCTCTCTGAGACGGTGCCGCCCGGCGCGGATGTCTACATGCTGAAGCACGTGCTGCACGGCTACACGGACGACAAGGCCGTCGCGATCCTGCGTCATTGCCGCGATCTCGTTCCGGCCGAGGGAAGCCTGCTGGTGATCGAGTTCGTCCTGCCGGATGTTGTTTCCGGTCCAGCGCCGGAGCTGGTCAGCCGCTTCATGAGCGACCTGAACATGCTGGCCGTGACCAGCGGCCGCGAGCGCAGCGAGCACGAGTGGCGGCAGTTGCTGGAGGAGGCGGGCTTCGCGCTCACGCGCAACGTCCCGGTGCCGAAGATGGATGTCTCGATCCTCGAAGCGCATCCGATGTCCACGTTGGAGTAGCTGAAACGGCAGAAAGCGCCGCGGAAGCTCTCCGCGGCGCTCTGCCAAACGCAAAGAAGCGAGCTACTCCATCCAGCGCCTGAAGACCAGTGAGCCGTTTGTGCCGCCGAAGCCAAAAGAGTTCGACAGCGCATACTCCGCTTCAATCTTCTGCGGCTTGTTCGGCACATAGTGCAGCTCGCAGACGGGGTCCTGATTGACCAGGTTCGTTGTTGGCGGAGCGATCTGCTCGATCAGCGCCATCACCGTGATGCCCGCTTCCAGCCCGCCTGCGCCGCCCAGCAGATGGCCGGTCATCGACTTGGTGGAGCTCACCGGCATCACGCCCGACAGTGCGCGCTCGCCAAAGAGCTTCTTCATCGCGGCCGATTCCAGCGCGTCGCCCAATGGCGTGGATGTCGCGTGCGCGTTCACGTAACCGATCCTGTCCGGCGAGAGCTCTGCGGACTTGAGCGCATTGCTCATCGCGCGAAAGCAGCCTTCGCCCTCCGGCGACATACCGGTCATGTGGTACGCGTCGGAGCTCATGCCGTAGCCAACAATCTCAGCGAGGATCTTCGCGCCGCGCGCCTTCGCGTGCTCCAGCTCTTCCAGGATCAGGATGCCCGCTCCCTCGCCAACCACGAAGCCGTCGCGGTCCTTATCGAAGGGACGGCAGGCATGCTCCGGATCATCGTTGCGTGTGGAGAGTGCCTTCATCGCGGCAAAGCCGCCGACGCCCATCGGAGTGATAGCTGCCTCAGAGCCGCCGGCGATCATCACGTCGGCATCGCCGCGTTCGATCGTGCGGTAGGCGTTGCCCACAGAGTGCGCGCTGGTGGTGCAGGCGGTGGCCGTCGCTTCATTCGGTCCCTTCGCGCCATAACGGATGCTCACCTGGCCGGCGGCCAGGTTCACGATGGCGGCAGGGATAAAGAAAGGCGAAATCTTGCGCGGGCCGCCGTTCAGCATGTTGCTATGCTCGCGCTCGATGATGTCGAAGCCGCCGATGCCGGAGCCGATGTGAACGCCGACGCGCTCCTCATTCGCCGGTGTGACCTTCAATCCGCTGTGCTTCATCGCCTCGTCTGTGGCGGCGATGGCAAAGTGGATGAAGCGCGACATCTTGCGCGCTTCCTTCTTCTCGATGAATTGCAAGGGGTCGAAGTTTTTCACTTCGGCCGCGAAGGTGACAGGAAAACTGCTGGCGTCGAAGCCGGTGATCGGCGCCATGCCGCTCTTGCCGGCCAGCAGATTCTGCCAGAGTTCCGGTGCCGTATTTCCGGGTCCGGCAATGAGGCCAAGCCCCGTCACCACCACCCGTCGATCGCAACGCAAGGTTACTTGCCGCCTTTCGCGTGCTTCTCGATGTATTCGGTCGCGTCCTTCACGGTCTTGATCTTTTCGGCGTCTTCGTCCGGAATCTCCATGTCGAAGGCCTCTTCAAACTGCATCACCAGCTCTACGACATCGAGCGAATCGGCACCCAGATCTTCCTGGAAAGAGGCGCTGGGCGTGACTTCGGCCTCATCCACCTGGAGCTGCTCTACAATGATCTGCTTTACCTTCTCGTCCACTGCTGCCATGCGTATCTCCTCGATCACCAAATCGAATGAACTGAATCCCTTTGAGACTATCAGGTACGCGGCATGCGGGCGCACCTGTGGAGCGCCTGCACCCGGTGTGTGAATGCGGGTCCCGAACTCCCAAGTCTACTGAGGGGGTCTGGGGGTGTAAAGGCAGGCGACCTGGCTCCGATGGACGCCACTCAGGGGAATTTCGAAGCGGTAAAGTGCGAGGGAAGCGGTTGGGTTCATGAACGTCATGGTCTATTTGCTATCGGCGCTCGCCTCGCTCGTTATCGGCGGGCTGGTGGGCTATCTGGTCGCCCTCTCCCGGCGCATGGCCCTGGCCGAGGAAACAGCACAACTGCGCAGCCAGGTCGCGGCGCTGGACGCCACATTAGCCGCCGAGCGCACCGCGCAGGCACGTTTGGACGATGGGCGCGACCTTATGGCCGATCAGTTCCGCGTGCTGGCCAACAACATTCTCGAGGAGAAGTCGCGCCGCTTTACCGAGCAGAACCAGACCAACCTGGGGCAGCTTCTCGATCCGCTCAAGACGCGGCTGCAGGAGTTCCAGTCGAAGGTCGATCAGGTGTACGTGCAGGAGAGCAAGGACCGCAGCGCGCTGGCCCAGCAGGTGACTTCGCTACTGGAGATGAATCAGCGGCTCGCCGCGGAGGCCCGGGATCTGACGCAGGCGCTGAAGGGCTCCGCGAAGACGCAGGGCGACTGGGGCGAGGTGGTGCTGGAGCGCATCCTCGAAGCTGCGGGGCTGCGCCGCGGCCACGAGTACACCATGCAGGAGACCATCGCGCGCGAGGACACCACACGCGCCCGGCCGGATGTCATCCTGCATCTGCCCGGCAATCGCAAACTGGTGGTCGATGCAAAGGTGTCGCTGCTGGACTATGGAACATACTGTGCGAGCACGGACGATGTGTTGCGCAAGCATGCCGCCACCCGCCATTGCGCCTCACTGCGCGAGCACATCCGGGATCTCGCAGCGCGCAACTATCACCGGCTGCCCGGGCTGGAGACGCTGGATTTCGTCATCCTCTTCGTGCCCATCGAGCCGGCATTCCTGCTGGCGCTCGAAACGGACAGCACTCTGTGGGTGGATGCGTGGGAGAAGAACATCCTGCTGGTCAGTCCCAGCACACTGCTCTTCGTCGTGCGTACTGTGGCTCATCTGTGGAAACAGGAAGAGCAGGTGCGCAACGTGCAGCAGATCGCTGAGCGCGGTGCGGAGCTCTACGATAAGTTCGCCGGCTTCGTCGAAGACCTGAGCAAGGTTGGCGCGCGCATCGAGCAGACGCACATTGCATACAATGCGGCGTTCGACAAACTCACGCGCGGACGCGGCAACCTGGTGCGTCAGGTGGAGATGCTGCGCTCGCTCGGAGTGCAGCCGGTCAAACGGCTGCCGCGGCAACTCACGCAGCGTGCAGAAGAGGTGGAGATATTCGAGCTCACCACTCCCGAGCCCGCAGAGGAGACAGCAGATGAAAAGAACGAGATGGACGGCGGCCAGTAAATAGACGCACCGTTCCCGCATGCTGCTGAGTTTGAACGTCTGCAAGCCATCCCCCAAATGTGTAGCTTGCAAACTGCAGCGCCGCTCGGTAGCATCCGAAACAGAAACCGGCCTGCAAAGCAGGTGTGGAGCTAACGCTGGTAGAACCTATAATTCTTGAACAGGGACTCGACTCGAATAATTGGCTCGGTGTGCAGTGTCCGCCAGTCCGGAATGCCTAAAGAGCTGCGGAGAGTCCCACCGTCTTAGGACGG
>JAUTWX010000342.1 GCA_030838385.1 Acidobacteriaceae bacterium | reverse complement strand
TCCGGAGCCGGCTGTATCGGTTCCAAGGGCGAAGGACACAAGTCCGCTGGCAACGGCGACCGCAGACCCCGAACTCGATCCTCCGGAGATATACCGCGCATCGAACACGGTGGAGCACGCACCATACGGCGACCTCGTGCCTACGAGTCCCGTCGCGAACTGATCCATATTTGTCTTGCCGATCAGGATTGCGCCCGCCCGCTCCAGCTTCTGCACCACTGTTGCTGTTTCAGTCGCGACGTGCGCGTATGCGGGGCAGGCCGCGGTGGTCTCCATCCCTGCCACGTCAAAGTTGTCCTTCACGGCAAAGGGCACGCCGAACAGGGGCAATGTAGTAGCGTCCGTCCGTGCCACAGCCCGAGCGCGAGCCACCGCCTGCTCTCGCGGCGCCAGGGATATCCACACGGGCCGCAGTCCCTCACTCTGGATGCGGTCGAAGATCTCGTTCACCACATCTTCGGGCTGCTGCCGCCCAGCCGCATACTCCGCGTGGAGCGCCGCTATATCCATTCGCTTTCCTCAACTGTCCTTCACAAATCGAGCGCTGCTAGATCGGACGTACGGAGATCAGCAGCTGGCCACCCTGCACCAGCGAGTTCGGTACGCAGTGGACTTCTTCAACAACGCCGTCCACGTGAGAGGCCACCATGATCTCCGTCTTCATCGCGTCCAATACGATCAGTTTTTGCCCATCACGCACCTCCTGACCCACCTCCACCGCGATCTGGAAGATGCTTGCCGTCACTGGCGATGACACTCCCTCGCAACCATCTGCAATGGAGGCGCTCTCTGTCGCAGGCGGCTCCTCGTGCTCTACTACATTCAATAGGCCTGCTTCACGCCAGCGCTCGCGCTCGGCGTGAAATGACTCCTGCTGATGGCGTTTAAACGCCGTTGCCTCCACGCTGATGGAATCGAGGAAGCGCTGGTACTCGGCGAGGTTGAAGCGGGTCTCTTCCACGCGCAGCGAATAGAGGCCGTGCGGGAACTGCTCGCGTGCTTTCAGCAACTCGTCCGCACTGACGGGGTAGAAACGTATCTGGTCGAAGAAGCGCAACGACCACGGAGTCCCCTCCGGGAATGCATCCGTGGACTTCCACGTGTTCCAGACCTGAATGGTTCGGCCAACAAGCTGATAGCCGCCCGGACCCTCCATGCCGTACACACAAAGGTAGGCGCCGCCGATCCCGACTGCATTTTCGGGCGTCCACGTTCGAGCCGGGTTGTACTTTGTGGTCACCAGCCGGTGACGCGGATCGATCGGCGTGGCTACCGGTGCACCTAGGTAGACATCGCCGAGGCCGAGCACTAGGTAGCTTGCCTCATGCACGATGCGGTACACATCGTCGATTGACGGGAGTCCGTTGATGCGCCGGATGAACTCGATGTTCGAGGGACACCAAGGGGCGTCCGGCCGCACGGCCTGCACGTACTTCTGTTGCGCGAGCTTCGCCTGGGGATCATCCCAGGAGAGCGGCAAATACACGATTCGCGAAGGCACCGTGATGTCGGTCAGATCCGGCATCATGCGGTCGAGTTCGTCGAGCGCAACAATCAGATCTTTTCGCGCGAGCTTGCGGCTGTCGTAATGAATGTGCAACGAGCGCACGCCGGGTGTGACGTCGATGATGCCGGGCATCGCCTTCGCGCGCAGGTTCTGCTCAAGGATGTGTACGCGGAAGCGCAGATACAGGTCGAGCCGTAGCTCGCCGTACTCAACCAGCAGATACTTGTCACCGTCCGCGCGAAAGACCATTGGCTGCGGACGGTCCGTGAACGCGGCGATAATAGCGGGCTCCGGTACTGAGACCGGGGGCAACTTCGGCGGCGGCGTGCGGAAGTCTGTGAGGAAAGCGTCCTGCTCCCGTTCCATGGCTTCAGCCTCAGCCAGCGTCACGCGACGGAAATGCACCAGGTCGCCTGCCTTCAGTTGGCCGAGCTTCCATAGCTCGGCCTGCACGATGGTGGCGGGACATACAAATCCGCCAAGGCTGGGACCATCTGGCCCCAACAGGATTGGCATGTCGCCGGTGAAATCGATCGTGCCGATCGCGTAAGCGTTGTCGTGAATGTTCGAAGGGTGCAGACCAGCCTCGCCGCCATCAGGCCGCGCCCACTTCGGCTTCGGTCCAACAAGGCGCACACCGGTGCGATCGCTCTGGTAGTGCACCTTCCACTGCGTCGAGAACAGCATCGCGACGTCTTCTTCCGTGAAGAAATCCGGTGCTGTATGCGGTCCGAAGAGGACACCGATCTCCCAATGCCGCGTCAACTCCGGTACAAAGGAGGCCGGTAACACCGCGGGTAGCAGCAGTTGCAGATCCGTCTGACCGAGGTGTAGGACGTCGCCTGCACGCAGGGCACGACCGGCGGCGCCTCCGAATCCACCTAGCAGGAACGTGCTGCGGCTGCCAAGGTATGGTTGCGTATCCAGTCCACCCCGCACCGTAAGGTAAGCGCGAGTGCCTTCTTTGGCCGCAGCGCCGAGTGACAGCACACTTCCGGACTTCATCTGGATCGCTGTCCATCGGCTCACCGGCTTGCCATCCACCTTGGCATTCATATCGGCGCCGCAGAGCGCGATCAGCGCGTCGGCGTGGAAGCGGAGGCGACCTCCCATCGTGGAGAACTCGATGCCCGCCGCATTCTCTGGATTGCCAACCAGGCGGTTCGCGATGCGGAACGAGAGATGATCCATGGGACCTGACGGCGGCACGCCGACGTTCCAGAAGCGAACGCGACCGGGGTAATCCTGAATCGTCGACTGTGTACCGCCTTCCAGGACTTCGAGTGCCTGCCGGGAGAACGGGAAGCTGCCCAGGAAGGAGGTCGTCACCCGGCCCGCTACAAACTCCGGTGAGGCAGCCACCTGCCGCAGATACCGCAGGTTGGTCTCAGTGCCGTCGATGGCCGTCGCATCCAGCGCAGCGCGCAGTCTCTGGAGGGCCTCTGCGCGATCCTTCCCGGTGACGATGATCTTGGCAACCATCGGATCGTAGAACGGAGTGATCGTTGCGCCAGACTCGATCCACGTCTCCACACGTGCGACTTCGGGCGAAGGGAAGTGAGCCAGCGTCAGCTTACCGGGTGAGGGCTGAAAGTTCTGCGCCGGATCTTCGGCATAGATGCGTGCCTCGATGGAGGCGCCGGTGGGTTGGATCTTGAACGAATTGAGCGGCGCCAGATCACCCGAGGCTTGCAGCACCATCCACTCCACCAGGTCGATGCCCGTTACCTGCTCGGTCACGCCATGCTCCACCTGAAGACGCGTGTTGACCTCGAGGAAGTAAAACTCGCCCGTATCGTCGTCGTAGAGAAACTCCACTGTTCCGGCAGATGCGTAGTTCACTGCTTTGCCCAGCAAGACCGCGGCTGCAAACAGATCCGCGCGCCTCTTCGCAGTTAGTCCCGGCGCCGGCGTCTCCTCCAGCACCTTCTGGTGGCGCCGCTGTGCCGAACAGTCGCGCTCGCCAAGTGCGATTACGTCGCCGTGTCCGTCGCCGAAGATCTGCACCTCAATGTGACGTGCGCGTACGACGAACTTCTCCAGGTACACGCTGCCGTTGCCGAAGTTCGCGAGGCTCAGCCGCACCACAGAGTCGTACGCCTCGGTAAGTTGCGCGGGAGAGTGGCACACCCGCATGCCGATGCCGCCGCCGCCGCCCGAGCTCTTCAGCATCACGGGATACTTCAACCGCGCCGCCTGCTCCAGTGCATCTTCAAGGTCCTTCAGCAGCCCCGTACCTGGCAGCAGGGGAACGCCGCAACTGCGCGCCGTCTCACGCGCCGTGTGCTTCAGCGCGAAAGCCTCGATATGCTTCGGTTCGGGCCCGATGAAGTGCATGCCACGAGCCTCGCACTCGCGTGCAAACTGCACGTTCTCGCTTAGGAATCCGTAGCCTGGATGAATTGCTTCCGCGCCGGTCTGCACCGCTGCTCGAAAGATCGCGTCGAAAGACAGATAGCTCTGGACCGCGGGAGCAGGTCCGATCTCGACTGCTTCATCCGCCTCGAATACATGTAGCGAATTGCTGTCGGCAATGGAGTAAACTGCGACCGAAGCGACACCCATACGACGCAGCGTGCGTTCAATGCGGCACGCAATCGCGCCCCGATTGGCAATCAGTATTTTCCTAAACACCTAGCTCCTCCGCCGCCTTCCAGATCAGCACTCGCACCGGGGTGGGGTGATAGCCGTTGCAGGGGTTGTTCATCTGAGGACAGTTCGAAATCACGATGAGTGTGTCCATCTCGGCTCGCAGCTCAACGTACTTGCCTGCATCGGAGACCCCGTCCTCAAACGTCAGCTTGCCGGCAGGCGTGACCGGCACGTTCATGAAGAAATTGATGTTTGCCGTCAGGTCGCGCTTGTCCATGACCTGACTCGTCCCGCGGCCGGTGCTGGCTGACCATGTCAACACGCCCTTAAGAAAACTCTGGCGGCAGGCGTGCATGTGGCGCTTTTCAAGCGCGTAGCGCACCATGTTGCTCTCCGTCGCACACGCGCCGCCGAGCGTGTCATGGCGCCCGCAGGTGTCTGCCACGATGGTCAGCAGTGCGTTCCTGCGGTTGGACATCAGCTTCGTTCCGGTCGTCAGGTAGATGTTCCGCTGCGCGCGAATCGTGTCCTGCGCGCTGTAGCGCTCGGTGTAGTCGTGCGCATTGTAGAAGAGCGTATCTACTGCCTGATTGCCTTCCAGGTCGATGATGCGAACTATCTGCCCACCAAGAATCTCGTGGACAAATGGATCGCCGGCGCCGATGTCCGCGCGGAAGATCGCGTCCTCCGCTAGGAGCGGGCTGGTCTGCAATACGGCTTCAGGCATGATCAATCACTCCGGGAGGCGAGAGTCTTTATAGGAAGTAGCGCTCTGTCAGCGTGAAACCGCGGGCGTTCTCAGGACGGAAGTTGCGGCACACATCCTCTGCGCCGGGAGCAGGCACGCGCTTCACCGTCAGCCGCACCGGCGTCTGTCGGTACTCCGGGTCCGGATCCATCGGGTGCTGGCAGGTGTTCAGCACGACCAGCACGTTCATCTCTGCGCGCAATTCCACCGCGCTTCCGGTCTTCGCATGACCGGGCACGAAGTGCATGCTGCCGTCCTCGTGTACTCCGACCTTGCTGAAGACGTTCACGTTCATCACCAAGTCACGCAGATCCAGGCCGTACTTCGCTAACTCGATCAGGAACCCATCGAAGGCATTCTGGTGCCAGCTGTTGTGCGCCTGCTGGTAGCTCAGCGTGCCATACTTCTCCGCCACCAGCGCAGCATCGGAGCAGCCACCCAGAGGGTCATGCCAACCGAGGGTGTCGTCGGTGATCGAGCAGAGGATGCGTCCCATGTCGGAGTAGAGAACCGCACCGGTCGTCAGCCTCGCAATGTGCTGCGCCTTCAGCGTGTCCGGCAGGTTAAATCGCTCGGAGGGGTTATCGGCATTCAGAAACAGTGCGCCAACGTTGGCGTGCTCCCCTTCCGCCGTGATGCGCAGCGCGGTGCCGCGCTTCAATATATGCGACCAGGTAGCACAACCCGGCAGCGTCTCCTCCCACAAGACTTCAGAGCTCAATCCAACAACCTTTCCCGGCGCTCTTCGCCGCCACTACATACTGGGCCCGCGTCGACTCCTATGGTTGGTCCGGCGAGATTCGCCACACCGTACCCTGTCGGCCGTTCGACAGCCAAACTGACCTCAGCCCGAAGCGCACGCCGTCGCCACCGTCTCCGGCCCATTGCCGCATAGGACGGTTGGTCTTCGGATCTACCTGCGTCAGGGGGAAGCCGAACATCGTTGCCCACACCGACCCTGCGCCATAGGTGATCTCACCGCCTTCGCCAGGAACGCCCAGCGCGATTGTCGCCACGACTTTGCCGCTGCTCATGTCCACGCGGCTTACGGAGCCGTCCCCCTGGTTCAGCGTCCACACGGAGCCGGCGCCTACGGTCAGGAAACGCGGTCCTGGTCGAACAGGAATGGTGGCCATGATCTGATTTGTCTTGGGACTGATCTTCAACAGAGCTCCGCGAGCCGACGCGCTTACCCAGACGAATCCGCCCCCGAATGTGGGGTTCTCGCTCCCGCTGGGCAAGTCGATCGTCTTGATCACACTGTTGGTCTGCGGATCGACGCGCAGCAAACGGCTTGGCTTAGCCACCAGCCACACTGAACCGTCACCGATCGCGATGCCGCCCTCGCTGCTAGCCGGGTCCGCTGCAATCTCCGCCGTCGCTTTGCCCGTCGTCTCGTCGATCCGCACCAGCTTGTGCGATCCGCAACTCGGCACCCACACGGAGCCCCATCCGTACGCGAGCCCGGAGCAGGGAAGCGGCACTTGGACGAGTAACCCCGCCTTGCTTGTGGCAGGGAGCAGTTGTGTCACGCGATTGATCCGCGAACTCGAGACCCACACAGCGTTCTTCGTAACGACCGACCAGTCCGGCACACCTTCCAGCTTGAAGATCGTCAGTGGCTTCAATTGGTTCATCGGGCGAACAACGCCTGGCAGCCGCACGCCAGTGCGCACGACCTTCGCAGGCGCGGTACCAGGTGCCTGGGCGGCGCCGGACGCGACCACGCTGAGGATGGTCGCCGACGTCATGACTGCAATCCAGCACAGCCCCCGCGTTGCGCTGCTCAGTCCACGATGAATCGAAGCCATAATCGTCCTATGCGCCTGCGGCTGTGCGCGCGCCGGGTCTGTCGGTTGAGAGCGGAATCACTCTTACTAAAGCAAACCATGGGCGATTCCGCCGCCTGCTATAGGCCCTGCCTATAGCTGCTATAGGGAAAACTATTTATAGAAGATCCTTATCAACGCGATTCGTTGGGTCGATATGGCCTGTTGAGACGCGCAGTCCCCGGCTAAGATTGTGCTCATCCAGCGTCCGTGGTTCGAAGCTCTTGTCGACAAAGCCGCCAGGCTGCGATGCCATAGCCACGAACTCACGTCCGCGGCGAACATTCAAAAGCCAATGCGAGCGACCAGGCACCTGCTTTTATCCGCAATTTGTGGAACCCTTCTGCTCTTCGGGCTGTGGGCGCCCGCCAGAGCGGTGGCGGAGAGCCCGACCTTCACCGTCGGCTGGTCGGTGTATGCCGGCTGGAATCCCTACTTCTACATGCAGAAGTCCGGAATCTTGAAAAAGTGGGCGGATAAGTACGGCATCACCATCAAAGTGCAGCGCTTCGACTATGCGGCGTCGCTCGATTCCTTCGTCGCCAAGAACATCGACGCCTGCACCATGACGAACATGGAGGCGCTTGATATGCCGGCGGCCGCGGGTGTTGACTCGACCGCGATCATCATTGGCGATTACTCTAATGGCAACGATGCCATCCTGGTACGCAATGGCCTGACCTTTAGCACGCTTCCCGGTCAGCGCATCATGTTGGTGCAAAAGACGGTTTCGGAGTACCTGCTGGAGCGTGGCATGGTGCTCAGCGGCCAGCAGGGACAGCTCTCCAAGCTGCGTCTGATCAACACCTCCGATTCCGACATCGTTCCTGCCTTCCTCAACAACAGCTTGAACCCGGCCGTGGTTACTTGGAAGCCGCTCGTCACGCAGATTGTCACTGACAAGCACGTGCACTCGATCTTCGACTCGTCGAAGATCCCGGGTGAGATTCTCGATCTTCTCGTCATTCAGACCGAGGTGCTTCATCGCCCAGATGGATCGGGGGTCCGCTTCGCCAAGGCCGTGAGTGGCGCCTGGTATGAGACGGTTCAGCAGCTGGCTGCGGGCAAGCAGCAGGCCATCCAGGTCAGCGCGGCTGCCTCGGGTGATTCGGCGGATTCCTATCGGGAACAGCTCAAAACCACATCGCTGTTTAGCACTCCGAAGTCCGCCGCCGATTTCGCCACCAGTCAGGACATCAAGCAGAAGATGGATTTGGTGCGCCATTTCTGCTTTGCGCACGGGCTCCTCGGACAAAACGTGAAGTCTGTGGACGACGTGGCAATCGCGTACCCTGACGGCTCGATCCAGGGACGGAAAGATCGGGTGCGCCTCCGCTTCGACGCCACGTACATGCTGTCCGCCGAGCAGGGGAAGCTCTAGTATGACCAGCACTTCTCTCTTCGATATCCAGGCGCGCCCCAACCGGTTGTTCACGCAGGCGCTCTCTTGTGTGCTCTTCATCCTGTGTATCGGGATGTACGCCCACACATCCATCAGCCGCCATCGCGAGAACGGCGAAGACCGCGTGGTGCCGAATGCTCGTCAGCTCGCCGCCGGCGTTCACGCCTCAGTTCTCGAGCCTGCGGAAGAAGACGATTATGTGCCCGCCGACAACGCGTCGACGTGGGAGCGTCTGCGTCACTCGATGATCTGGAAGGACACCCTCTCTAGCGGCCGGCGGTTCTTCATCAGCCTGCTTTTGCTGCTGCCGGCGGTCGTGCTGGCGCTGCATATCGGGCTGTTCCCATTGTTCAGCGCTACTCTTCTGCGCTTCGTCCTGTTCTTCGACAAAATTGTGGCACTGTCGCTGTTGCCGATCCTCTTTATAGTCTTCGGTATCGACGAGTGGTCGAAGATCGCGCTCATCGTGATCGGTGTTGCCCCGACTCTGATCCTCGATGTCACGCAAATGGTGCGCGCTGTGCCGCGGGAGCAGATCGTCAAGGCCTTCACGCTGGATGCGAACAACTTCGACGTGGCCTACCGCGTGGTGTTTCGCCAGGTGCGGCCACAGGTGATCAACAGTCTGCGCCTCAACTTGAAGCCGATGATGCTCTTTCTCTTCGCCGGCGAAATGATCGCTTCCTCCGATGGCCTCGCCTATCGCATCGCCATCATGCGCCGCCATATGGGGATGGACGTTATCCTTCCCTACGTGCTTTGGGTTGCGTTCCTGCTCTTCCTCGTCGACATCTCTCTGCGATTCCTGAACAGGCGAATGCATCCATGGTTCCAATCCTGAAGGCTTCTTCTGTGCACACCGAGGTGCAGGCACTCAGCGCCGGCATCCCGCAGGGCGTTCCTGCGGCGGACGCGATCTCGCTCGAAAAGGTCACCATCTCCTACGACACTGGTCATCAGACACGGAGAACAATCCTCGACTCCATCGACCTCGAGATTGAGCAGGGGGAATTCGTTGTCGTGCTCGGCGTCACCGGTTGCGGCAAGAGCACGCTGCTGCGGCTGATCCTCGGCCAGGAGCACCCGACCGCCGGCCGCATCTGCGTCTCCGGAAGCCCCGTAGAGCGCGTCGACGCCCGCTCTGGCTATGTGCCGCAGCGCTATTCGCTGTTCCCGGATCGCACCGTGCTCGACAACCTCACGATGGGGCCGGAGACGTCGAAGTACCACATCCTGGGCCGGCTGCGTCCGAGCTTTCGCGCCTTCCGCAAACAGGTCCGGCAGGAGGCCCTCAAGCAGCTCGAGCACATGGGCCTGTCGGCGGCCGAGGCCAGCAAATACCCGCATCAGCTCTCCGGCGGCATGCAGCAGCGCGTCGCTATCGCGCAGGCGCTGATGATGAAATCCCGCGTCCTGCTGATGGACGAGGCCTTCAGCGCTCTCGATCCGGCAACTCGTGCGAGCCTCCAGCGACTGATGCGCTCCGTGTGGCGGGAGCAGCGGCCCACAGTCGTTTTCGTCACGCATAACACGGCGGAGGCGCTCTTTTTGGGTACCCGCCTCATTGTGTTGGCGCGTACCGGCGAGCAAGCGGTCGGCTGCCGCATCGTCTTTGACCGCAAGCTGCCCATCGATGGCATGAGCCTGCGGCGGAATGGGCAGGAATTCTTGGATCTAGTGGATGGGGTGGAGCGATACTCGCGGGACGGCTGTATGGCCGATCCTCTCCCGAAAGAGAAACTTGTATGAACCGTTCGCGTCCCGTGCGACGGTTGGCTTTGCAACTGGTGGGCGCCTGCATTTTGTTGGGCCCTGCCATCTTCATCGGCAGCGTCGTCACGGTACATGGCCAGGAAGATAAGGCTCCAACGAACGACCGTGTTCGCTTCTTCAACGAGCAGGTGCGTCCTGTGCTCGTTCAGAACTGCTACAAATGCCATACCTCCGAAGCCATGGGTGGCCTGCAACTCGACTCTCGTTCCCACGTCCTGAAGGGCGGTGAGACCGGTGCCGCGATCGTTCCCGGCGAGCCCGAAAATAGTTTGCTGATCAAGGCCGTTCGCCAGACTGGCGATCTGAAGATGCCGCCCGAGGGCCCGAAGCTGAACGATAGCGAGGTCGAAAAGCTCGAAACGTGGATCCGAGATGGAGTTACCTGGGACAGCACGGAAGCAGCGAAACCCGTTCTGGCAAGCCTCACCCCCGCACAGGCCAAGGGAACGCCCGGCGATGAGTTCTTCGAAAACAAGATTCGGCCCATCTTTGCCACCCAGTGCGGAAACTGCCACCAGGACCGTACCGCCGGAGGCCTGAGCCTCTCGTCGCGCGACAGCATCCTCAAGGGCGGAGCCTCCGGTCCTGCCGTCGTTTCCGGCGATCCGGACAAGAGCCTGCTGATGAAGGCCGTACTGCAGACCGGCGCACTCAAGATGCCGAAGGGCGGCAAGCTCTCTCCAGAGGACATCGAAGCTCTGACGCAGTGGATTCGGATCGGTGCCCCGTGGCCGCAGAGCGCCGCGCCCGTCCGCGCCCCAGGCAAGCAGATCACTGCAGGGATGCGGAAGTTCTGGTCCTTCCAGCCCCTGCAGATGCCCGCGATCCCAACCGGCAAGGATGCTGGCTGGGCGAAGACTGACATCGATCGGCTCGTCCTTGCAAAGCTCGAGCAGAAGGGCATGACGCCGGCTGCACACACGAATAAGCGCACGCTGCTCCGTCGCGCCACCCTCGACCTGACCGGTCTGCCGCCGACCCCGGAGGAGATCGAAGCCTTTGAGAAGGACAACTCACCCGACGCCTACGCCAAGGTGGTCGACCGGCTGCTCGGCTCGCCGCGTTACGGCGAGCGGTGGGGGCGTCACTGGCTGGACGTCGCTCGCTATGGTGACGATGATATCCGCGGCCTCGATCCCCGCCAACGGGGCTACATGCCACTCGATGGCGCCTGGGTGTATCGCGATTGGGTGATCAAGGCCTTCAACGACGATCTCTCCTACGACCGCTTCGTGAGGATGCAACTCGCGGGGGATCTGCTGTCCAAAAGCCCTACTCCAGATGAACTGAAGGCAACGGGCTTCCTCGGTGGCGCGCCCTGGATCTGGGATCAGGCCGAGCCGATCCAGGGCCGGGCCGATGAACGCAACGAGCGCATCGATGCCGTGTCGCGCGGTTTCCTCGGGCTGACTGTCGCTTGCGCCCGCTGTCACGATCATAAGTACGATCCAATACTCGCAAAGGATTACTACGCTCTCGGCGGTATCTTTGCCAGCTCCACTTACAAGGAGTACAGCTTCGTCCCTGCCGCAGAGGTGGAGTATTGGCGGCAGAAGTTCCAGAAGGCGAATGACCAGGACGAGTCAGTCCACAAGTACATTAAGGCTGCCAGCGAACAGCTGGCGACCGCGCTCGCCGCTCAGAGTTCCGCTTACATGGTGGCGGCCTGGAAGGTCACCGGTAAGCCGAAGATGAAGGTTGAAGAGGCGGCCGATGCAGCGCGCCTTGATCCGGAACAGCTGGACCGCTGGGTCAAGTTCCTGGCGAAGAAGCCGGCCTACTACCCGTACCTGATCGACTGGCAGCGCATGATCGCGCAGGGCGGCACGGAAGACCAGGCCAAGTATCTTGCGGACTCATTCCAGCACCGCATCTTCGACCTGGAGATTGAGAACGCCAAGATCACCGAGCAGAATGACAAGATCAAGGCGAAGGCGGATGTCCCGACTGAACGCGCGAAGGATGTCAAGCCGAACGAGTTCGACACCTACGACCAGTTTTGCCCCGGCTGTACGCTGGAGCTGAAAGTGATGTCGCCGGAAAAGGCGAATCTCTTCACCGACCTCTTCATCCGTGACCTTACGGGCGGCGACGAATTCGGCGGCGTCAATATAGACCCCGGCCTCTTCGTCTTTCGCGGCTGGGAACTGACCCGCCGGCTCGGTCCTGCGCAACAGGCCTATCTGATGTCGCTCGATCCGGGCAAAGATCCCAAGGCGCCGTTCAAGGATGTCCCGCAGGTCTACCCATTCGTTCATGGCATGTCGGACAAGCCGCAGGCGGTGAACATAGCGCTGAATCTTCGCGGCAATCCGCACGCGGTGGGGGAAGAGGTGCCTCGCGGCTTCCTCACCGTCCTGGGGCCGCCGGATAAAAAGCCCTATACCGAGGGCAGCGGCAGGCTGCAACTGGCGAATGACATCATCGCCAGTCCCGTTGCCAGCCGTGTCATCGTCAACCGCGTTTGGAAGTGGCACTTCGGCACCGGTATCGTGAACTCGCCGGATAACTTCGGCGCCGTCGGCGATCCGCCCTCGAACCCCGAACTGCTGGACTATCTCGCGATCCAGTTCCGGAAGAACGGCATGTCACTCAAGAAGCTGCACCGGATGATCATGCTCTCCGCGGTGTATCAGCAGAGCAGCAAAGAGACGGCGGAGGCGCACGCCAAGGACCCGCAGAACCGCTTCTACTCGCACTTCAGCCTGCAGCGGCTGGACGCGGAGCAGCTTCGCGACTCCATGCTGTTTGTCGCCGGCGACATGAATACGAAGGAGACTGGTGGGCCCTCGACCGAGCTTGGCGTCGATAACCATCGCCGCACCGTGTACGCCAAGGTCAGCCGCTTCCGCATCGACTCGTTCCTGCAGGCGTTTGACTTCCCGAATCCGACATTCACCGCGGAACAACGCTTCTCCACCAACGTGCCGGTGCAGCGCCTCTACTTTATGAACGATGCATTCGTCTATGACCAGGCGGGCAAGCTCGCGGAGCGCGTTTACTCCAGGGGTGACGACACCGCGCGCATCCGCGAAGTCTACCAACTGCTTTATGGGCGTGACCCCGCGCCGGATGAGCTGCAGGTGGGTCTCGAGTTTCTGAAAACGACGCCGGAGAAGCCTGGCTATCTGGTGAACCATCAACCACTCACCGCGTGGAAGCAGTACTGCAGGGCCCTCTTTAGTTCGAATGAATTCGAATTTCTGAACTAGCTGTCTGCACCGCCCGGAGGATCATTTTGTCCGGACACCTAAGATCGGGAGACTTTGCCCATGTTCTGCCAGAGACCGAAACCCATCAATCGACGTGACGCCCTCCGCCGCATTGGTGGAGGCTTCGCCATGGTGAGCTTCGCCAGCATGCTCAGCGAGTCACTCGCGCAAGCAGAAACTTTGTCCGGCAACGCGGCCGTCACACCCGACACTGCCAGGCCTTGGATGCTGAAGGACGCCAACTTCAAGCCCAAGGCAAAGCACGTCATCTTCCTGTTCATGAATGGCGGCATCTCTCAGGTGGACAGCTTCGACCCCAAGCCGATGCTGACCAAGTTCGACGGCAAGCCCATGCCCGGTGGCGATCTCGGCCACGAACGCAAGACGGGCGCCCTGATGAAGTCTCCTTTCGCATTCAAGCAGTATGGAAAGAGCGGCATCGAGCTGAGCGAGTTGTGGCCGAACCTCGGCGACTGTGTGGACGATATGTGTATGGTCCGCTCGGTTTACACCGAGATCCCGAACCATGAGCCGGCGCTGATCATGATGAACACCGGCGCAAACGTGATCGGGCGTCCCTCCATGGGTTCATGGCTCACCTATGGACTTGGAACGGACAACAGGAATCTTCCCGGCTTCGTGATCCTCTGCCCGCAGGTGCCCACCACGGTGGGGCCGCCGCTGTGGAGTTCTGCGTTTCTCCCGCCCGTCACTCAGGCGACGTATGTCTCCACTGACGTGCGCGACAAAAACTTCGATCCCTACAAACTCATTCCCGACATTCACAACGACCGGTTCGACATCAAACAGCAGCGCCATGAGCTGGATCTGGTCCATAAGCTGGATGAGCTGAACATGGCGGAGACGCAGGCCGATCCGCAGCTCGAGGCAACGATCGGATCCATGGAGACGGCTTACCGCATGCAGACCGAGGCGCCGGATGTCTTCGACGTGCGCAAGGAGAGTGCCGCCACGATCAAGATGTATGGAGAGGGAAGTACTGCGCGCGGCTGCCTCACTGCCGCCCGCCTCATCGAACGTGGTGTTCGCATGGTGCAGGTGTACTACTCGCAGGGCGATCCGTGGGACGCGCATCAGGACATCCAGGCTCATCGCAAGAACGCGAAAGACTCCGATCAGCCATTCGCCGCGCTCATCAAGGACCTGAAAGCGCACGGACTATTCGACGAGACAATCATCGTTTGCGGCTCGGAGTTCGGGCGCACACCGGTGGTGGAACTCGGCGGCGCAGGCACCCACGCCGGTCGCGATCACAACCCGCACGGATTCACAATGTGGCTGGCTGGCGGCGGTATCAAGGGCGGCATGACCTATGGCGCCACCGACGACTTCGGCTGGAAAGTGGTGGACAAGCCAGTCCATGTCCACGACATCCACGCCACCATCCTCTACCTGATGGGCATCGAGCACACGAAGCTTACCTATCGCTCAAGTGGCCGCGACTTCCGGCTCACCGATGTCTCCGGTAATGTCATTCACGACATCATTGCCTGAGCTATCCAGCGGCGGAGTTTCATCGAATCCGCCGCGCACAATACCCAGTACTCCATGAGCCGCATGAATATTCGTCGAACAATCCGCCTCACTACTCCTTTTGTTTTGGCCAGCCTGGTCTTTTGCAGCACCGGGCCTGCTCGCGTCCGAAACACTGACGCCGAACCCCAGGTGATCGAGATCCATGGCAAAAGGTTCACCTACGAACCGGCAGAGATCACCGTGCACAAGGGGCAGACCTACAATCTCCACCTCTCGACGGACGATGTCGCTCATAGCCTGCGCATCAAGGCGCTGAGCTTCAACGCAGTAATGAAGCCCGGCCAGCCCGATGACGTGCTCTTCACCCCGGAACAAGTAGGGGACTTCAAGGCGGACTGCGGCGTCTTTTGCGGCGTCGGTCACACAAAGATGACAATGACGGTGCATGTGGTGGAGTAAGGCGCCGTCGCGGTGGGTCCCTCGTCTGCTCCTGCTCGGAGCACTCGCCCCCTTGGTGCTTGGCTGCGGTGCCAGACCCGCTTCGCGCAGCGAGACGAACGTCGTGTACTGGGCCAAACACCACATCACCGTCGGTGGGAAGCACAACGTGAACCCAGTGCCAGCGTCTGCCCAGAACATCGCTGACGGTCAGCAGGCCTTCTCGTCCTATTGCATGGTTTGTCACGGACTGGACGGCCAGAACACCGGCGTACCGTTTGCGTCCACCATCGCTCCCGTTGTCCCCTCGCTGGCGAGTCCGCAGGTGCAGGCTTACACGAATGGCCAACTGAAGTGGATCATCGAGAACGGACTGTACCCCTCGGGTATGCCACCGGCGCGAGGCATGTTCTCAGACGACGACATGTGGCGAATGGTCTTGTACATTCGTCATCTGCCGAAAGCTGGCAGTCTCGGCGAACCAGCCGTCTACGGCGGTGAAGGGAAGTAATCCGCCCATCTGCATTTTTGCCGCAAACTGTAGGTCGCTAGCAAAGTGAGCTGAAGCAGCGATCGTTGAAAGTTTCTGGCGTAGACATCTGGCGACAATTCCCGACATTCACGGCAACGAGATGACGCGGGCGGAAACGAACCCGCGCCGGGCATTGAGAACACGCAAGTTACTGATTTCAAGAAAGGCAAAAAAGGCCAGAAAGGCAAATCGACTGTACAAACGTTGTACAAAATCGGGCTCTCTTCCGCGCGGCTGCCTGTGTTTTGAGGTTCCATCGCCATTCTCTCGTTGCCAAATTTGAAGTGCAGCAGCGAATCCGAGTCATCGGAGAAGTACAGGCTCGTGCTGTCACCTGTTCTCCGACAGGGGAAAACGCGCACCATGTGTGTAAAACAGGTTCGAAACTCGGTCAAACGGCCTAGACATTGGTGCAGCCGGTAGAGTCGACGTTGGGGCAAGGGCCGGTGAGATCAGCAGGGCCTCCGTCGGACGGCGGATTCGACACTCCCGACGTGGCGGAGTCGCTGAGGGCGTGATTATGAAAATCAGAAAATCAGCAATTGGAACCGAATGATCCCTTTTCGGTTGAATTTGCCGGTCCTGATCGGCAAGTCTCCAATCCTTGTGCCAATCCGAGAAGTTTGACCGAGTTTCAAAACGGCCCCATTCTGACTCCACACTTGTTGGAGGTGCGTATGAGAGGTCGGTCCAAGGTCGACAAAACCTCTTGGGATTCTTTTCATGTTTCCGGGGCCCTGAATGGAGGCAGTGCTGTTGTAGTTGGGGAGGCGATATGAAGCGTGTAGTCCTTCTTCCACTGTCGGAAGCTGCACAATTCCCCGATCTCGAAGTGATCGCTCGAGATCGCAATCTCGCTGCGTTTGTAGGAAACTCGGCCTTTGGACGCACTCGCGTAGCCTACGATTCGGATGAGTCTTTTTTCGAAGCTGTCGCGCGCGGCTTTGCGGACCGATACACTTTTCGGTCTCTTGACGAAGCGGTATCGTTTGCCAAAGCGAAGTTGGATGCATTGGCACTTGCGGCACAGCAAATTGAGGAGTCTCTAAAATCGGACAAGCAGCGTGCCTCTGCACAGCAAACGCTCACAGAGTTCGCGCAAAAGGGTGAGGGCGCCGTGCGAGCGCACTAGCAGCTCCAAGAAAAGCTACGATGTAAAATTTGCAGCGCGGTGATACAAAGGCGCTGGAGGTAGCTAAACAGGAGCTATGGCGGAGAATCCCTTTTCGGAGCGTGTGATCCAGCTTGGGGAGGAGCGCCTGGATAGCTACACCAAGCGAGTTCTCGACTTTCTGGACGCGATTGAGGCAGAGACGCCAGAGACCTTTATCCCGTTTTTGGCAGATATGGCGGTGGTCCACGCGGTGATCACGCGTTTGGTCCGGCAATACGGTGCTGAGCGAGAAGCACGGTTTCTCTTCGAGGACACGCTGAAGAAAATGAAGCCGATCGTTGAAGAGCTAGAAAGGAAGATGAGAGAGGGAGGGGCCACAGGATGAGATGGGTAGCAAAAGGGGTTGCCGCTTCAGGGCTAGTCGCAGTGGCGTTGTGGGTCCGAGGCTGCAAGCACGAACCGAATCCTCCAACCGAGCAGGATGCCATCGCGGTCTGGAGAAATATTCATGGTAAACACCATCTTGTGGAGTTGATCTCGCTGAAGAAGACCAACGGTCAATTGCAGGATGTGAATGGAACCAAGGTCTATATGCTGTACTACACAGCTACTGATAAGGCGCTTACAGATATAGGCTCCCATCACGCAGGCTGGATCGACACCAACAGTAATTATCCGTTCCAATGGACAGAGAAGGGCTGGCAAGGGCCTGATGGCCAGGTTTATCCGGAGCACTAGCGGCTCCGTTTGACCGAACATTGATCTCGCAATACGCTCTGCGCCACCTGGCAACAGACAGGAGGGACAGAGCCGATGTATCCATCCCCAAACGAGACCCTGCGGGCGCTTGAAAGGGTCGGTTACTTCATCGACCTCAGAACGGCTACAACCGTTTATCTGGCGGGCAAGATTCAGCGCCCGATCATGCTGGAGGGTCCCGCTGGAGCAGGAAAGACGGAACTTGCCAGTTCCGTGGCACGTGCCTATGGCGTGCCGCTGATCCGACTGCAGTGCTACCAGGGAATCAACGAAGAAAAAGCCATTGGGCAGTACGACCGCAGCCTGCAGGAGCTCTATGTCCTCTTGATGAGCAAGAGCGACCGGACGCCAGACTGGGCGGAAATCAAAAGGGAAGTGACCAACAGGTCCTACTTTATGGCAGGACCGCTTCTCGATGCGATTGAGCAGGAACGGTCTTGTGTTCTGCTGATCGACGAAATCGATAACGTCGACTACGCCTTCGAAGCTCAGGCGTTCAAGCGCGCCTGCTCCTGTTTTGGACTGGGACGGTACTTCTACAGCTTCGGCGAGATGTGGGTGGAGTTGAATGACTATAGGCAGCCGAAGCAGCTGCCGAATCTGCCGGCATGGGCTCTGCCTGCAAACGAACGCGGCAAGAGTGGAAACGGCGCTCCGGTGAAACATCGGGAACGTGCGTCCGGCAGTGCTCCGCGGGGCGAGGTGCAGATACCCAAGGGCCCGCTCGATGCAACCGTGACCGACGAGATCGCCCGCTGCGAGCGAGACCTGGGAGGCACACTCTACACGGATGTTCTGGAAAGGGTGGCATGTACGCGGCCCGCGCGACATCCCCAATCAGAAGATGCAACAGACCGTACTGTCTTCGATGAAGATATGCCTCGGAGGAATGCAGCGAATCCGTGAAATTGCAGCCAGCCTAGCTGAGACGGAGTTCTATGCAATTCTCGACAGGCTCAATATCAGTCGCTCGATCGCATTCCGAGTTTCGAGGTGTTCCAGGAACTGGGAAGGGCAATGACCGCGGCCGCCGAGGAAGGCGGCCGCCTAATCCGGCACGGCAATCTGAAGAGAGGAAAGGGGACGCCAAGCGCATCCCCTTCGTCTTGGTGTCTCCCCATGAATATCATCCAGTGCTCGATCTGTCGGCGAGCTGCGGCCTGGATGATCGACAGCGAGGTCTTCTGCGAGGGTCACAAGGAAGCGATCATCGAAAACCTCGGTGTCGATCGTTTCCCCATTCGGCGGCTTACGAATGCAGAGTGGGCATTCCGGGTCGGCGGCCGCTTCTCCAAAGCCACACGGAAGAAGAAGGGTAGCGGTGACGCTACCAGGAGGTGAACTGCGATGGGAAAGGTCATTGAATGGACCCCTGAAGCGCCAATCTGCAGTATCCCGCTCCCCTTAGCGGTGTACTGTGTCAGCTGCAACACGATCTCAAACTCTCGCCCGCATCGCTGCGCCGTCTGCGGGAGCTCGGCTGTCATAAGTCTGGCGCGGATCCTGGAGCCCGATCCCGATCCGCCGGCAAAAGACCGTCCTCGCCCAATGGCATTGATCCGGGCGATTGCATAGCTCGCCTTCAGCAGTTCCTTCATCCTGCACCACCCTTCAAGGAGACTTGTCATGGCACTTTATGCACGTCGTCGTCGGGGCACAACGCCTGGTTTCTGGCGTGGGTACAACAGCGCACAAACATTGCTGGCCGAAAGAAGTATGAAGAGCGTGTGCCCTGGCTTTCAAAAGGAGACCAGCATTACCGAGCAGGTCGCAGAGTTCGAGAGGACACGGCGGCCAGCCGGAGCTCCGTTTGTAGTCATCGTCTGAGCGTAAGCGTCCGGTTCTCCTTTCAATTACCCACAATTCCAGAGCCTAGGCTAGAGCGGTGTTGCAGGAGCAGATTCTGCCTCTAGTCTGGCACTTATAGGACGG
>JAUTWX010000303.1 GCA_030838385.1 Acidobacteriaceae bacterium | reverse complement strand
AAGAGTCTATGAGAATCGATTCAATCGTGCTGCGCGAGATCCGGATGCCACTGGTGGAGCCGTTTGTGACCAGCTTTGGCGAGACCACGGACCGTCGCGTGCTGCTGGCGGAGATTCACGCTGAGGGACTGGTGGGCTGGGGCGAGTGCGTGGCCGGCGAACATCCGTATTTCTCTTCGGAGTCGATCGATACGGCGTGGGTGGTTCTGCTGCAGGAGTTGGCACCGATGCTGGCGTCGAGCCCGGTGGAGCATGGCGGCGACTGCCCGAAGATCTTCAAGAAGGTCCGCGGCAACCCGATGGCGAAGGCGGCGCTGGAGAACGCGATCTGGGATCTAGAGGCGCAGATCGAAAAGGCGCCGCTGTACGAGCTGCTGGGCGGGACCAAGAAGCGGATCGCGTGCGGCGTCTCGATCGGTATGCAGCCCACGATGGAGCAGCAACTTCGCAAGGTGGAGCGCGAGGTAAATGCGGGCTATCAGCGTATCAAGCTGAAATGCCAGCCGGGTTGGGACGTGGAGATGCTGGAGGCCGTGCGCAAGCGCTGGCCGAAGATCATGCTGAGCGTGGACGCGAACTCTGCCTACCGCATGCGGGACTTCGATCATCTGGTCGACTTCGACCGATTCAACCTGCTGATGATCGAGCAGCCGCTGTGGGCCGATGACTTCTACTACCATTCCATGCTGCAGAAGCGGCTGGAGACGGCGATTTGCCTGGACGAATCGATCCGCAACCGGCGGGATGCGCTGGCTGCGATCGATATGGAGTCCTGCCGCATTATCAACATCAAGAACGGCCGGGTGGGCGGCTTCTCCGAGGCCATCGCGGTACACAATGCGGCGATGGAGCGCGGCATCCCGGTGTGGTGCGGGGGCATGCTCGAGACCGGAGTCGGACGCGCGCACAACATTGCGCTGTCCTCTCTGCCGGGCTTTACGCTGCCGGGCGATGTGTCGGCGTCGAAGCGCTACTGGGCGGAAGACATCATCGAGCCCGAGGTGGAAGTTTCGAGCAAGGGTGAGATCACGGTGCCGACCACGGCGGGCCGGGGCTTCGAGGTGAAAACCGGGCTGGTGGAGAAGCTGACGGTGCGCAGGGAAGAGATACGCGCGCTGCAGACCGTCGCCTGAGCGCTGGAAGCCGCTCCCCAGGGAACTTGGCTCACCTCGATTGCGTTCTCACATCTAAGAAGTAAAGACCGTGCAGTTGCATGACTGTCCGGTCGAAGAGATGGAGAGACAATGACCCCGCAAGAACAGAAGATGTTGGACGACCTGATGGCGCGTGTGGACAGCACGCGGCTGGACGATAAAGATCCCGAAGCGGCGCAGCGGATCGAGGAGTGGTCTGCGCGCAATCCGGATGCGGCTTACATCCTGGCGCAGACGGTGCTGGTGCAGAGTTATGCGCTGGAGCAGGCGAAGGCCCAGATCCAATCTTTGCAGCAACAGATGGCGCAGCATCCGGCTCTCCCGCAGCAAGCGAAGCCGGCGAGCTTTCTCGGGAATCTTTTCGGGCACAAGGACGAGCAGCGTCCGCCTCAGCCTGCGCCGGCGTACGCGCAGCCGCAACCACAGCAGGGATATACGCCTGTGCCGCAATATGCGGGAGCCCAGCAGTATGGGCAGGGGACTGGCTATCCACCGCCATCGTATGGTGCGCCCCAGGGCTATCCGCCGGTCGGAGGCGGTGGGTCGAGCTTCCTGCGTTCCGCAGCGACGACTGCGGCCGGGGTTGCAGCAGGTGCGCTGGCGTTTGAGGGCATTGAGTCGCTGATGCACGGCTTCGGCCACACAGCGGGCTTCGGCGGATACGGTGGAGGCGGGCTGGGTGAGTTTGGCGGCAGGCCGGAAGAGACGGTCATCAACAACTATTACGACTCGCCGGCACCCGGAGCGGGGAACCCGAACGCGGAGATCCAGCAGTTCGCGCACGAAGGCGACAGCAGCCTGAACCCGCAGCAGGACCTGGCCAGTGACGTGAACGTGGAGGACAATGGCGGCACGCAGTTGCAGGCTGATACGGACCTGCCAAACATCGATGACAACGCCGGGTCGTATGACGATGCATCGCTCGATGATGGTGGCTCCTTCGACGACAGCTCCGACAATTCGTAGCGCTTCATTTGAAACCACGACTGTGTCATGAAAGGCGTCCTCTCTGGGGCGCCTTTAACGTCTTTGCTAGACTGGGACGCCGTTACTGAAGGACGCATACCGCATGCCGGTGGTCGATCTCGATCGCATCTCCAAGTCCTACAGCAGCAAAGTGGCGGTGCGGGAACTGAGCCTGCGCATCGAGCCCGGCACCATGTTCGGGTTGCTGGGGCCGAACGGCGCGGGCAAAACCTCGACCATCCGGATGATGGTGGGGATGACGCTGCCCGACTCAGGCACGGTGCGGCTCTTCGACGAGCCATTCCGTCGCGATCATTTGCGGCGTGTGGGCTATCTGCCGGAAGAGCGCGGGCTCTACAAGCGAATGAAGGTGATCGATCAGCTCGTCTTCATGGGCCAATTGCATGGGCTAAACGCGGCGACCGCTGCCGCACGCGCACGCCAGTGGTGCGAGCGCATGGAGATTGCCGAGTCGATGGAGAAGAAGACGCAGGAGCTCTCCAAGGGCATGCAGCAGAAGATTCAGTTCATCGCCACCCTGCTGCACGATCCGGAGCTGATCATCATGGATGAGCCGTCTTCGGGTCTCGATCCGGTGAATGTTTCGCTGCTGGAGCAGATTTTGTTGGAGCTGAAGAGCAAGGGCCGGACGATCCTGTTCTCGACGCATCGCATGGAGCAGGTGGAGAAGCTGTGCGATGCCATCTGCCTGGTGGATCAGGGCCGGGCGGTGCTGGAAGGCACGATGCGGGCGGTGAAATCGCGCTATGCACGCAACCGCGTTGTGGTGGAGTATGCGGGCGACGCATCGTTTCTTACCGATCCCTCGATCACCGAGCTGCGTGAGTCTGCCGGGCGCGCCGAGTTCAAGCTGCGCGATGGTGCGGATGGGCAGGCGCTGCTGCATGCGGCGGCGCGTCATGCGCAGATATTCAAGTTCGAACTCGTGGAACCTTCACTGGAGGAGATTTTCATCCGCACCGTAGGAGGCAAGAGCGATGCGTGAGGTGCTGCTGATCGCCCGGCGCGAGTACCTGGAGCGGGTGCGCAGCCGCGCCTTCCTGCTGATGACGATCCTGTTTCCGGTGATGATCGGGCTGCTGATCGGGGGCAGCATCTTCGCGGGCAAGCTCGGCTCGGCGGTCAAGGACATCGCGGTCGCGTCGAACGACGCCGCGCTGGCGCACGCGGTGGCAGCGGAGATGCAATCGGAGCCTGCACAAGGGAAGCCGCCGGAAGTGGTCGCGCCCGCCTCGGATGTACAGCGCGTGGTCTTGAACAGGCGGGTTGAGGACAAGACGCTGGATGGCTATCTGTGGCTGGAGCAGAAGCCGGGCGCCGCGTTGCCGGAGGTGAGCTTCATCTCTCGCTCCGCAGGGGATCTGTTTTCGCTCGGCGGTATAGTGAGCGCGGTCGACCACGGGCTGGAACGCGAGCGACTCGTCCAGCATGGAGTGTCAAGCGCGGAGATCACCGCGATGACGCGCCACCCAGACATCCAGACGATGCAGATCCGCGAGGGACGGCTGATGCCGTCGAATTCGCTGAAGAGTTTCTTCGGCGCCTACGCGATGATGTTCCTCATCTACTTCACGGTCGTGTTCTACGGCATGAACGTGGCGCGGTCGGTGGTGGAGGAGAAGACCTCGCGCATCTTCGAGGTGCTGCTCTCGACGGTGCAGCCGCAGGCGCTGATGGCGGGCAAGCTGCTGGGTGTGGGGGCGGCCGGGCTTACCCAAATGGCGATCTGGTTTCTGCTGGTATCGGCTATCGTGACCACATCGGCTGGTGCGTTGCTGGGGCC
>JAUTWX010000273.1 GCA_030838385.1 Acidobacteriaceae bacterium | reverse complement strand
TCGGCTGCTATGGCGTGGATCTGGCGACGTGGCTGATGCACGGCGAGACTCCGCTGACCGTGACCGCGGTGACGCAGACGCTCAAGCCGGACAAGTATCCCCATATCGATGACGAAGGCACGATCATCCTGACCTATCCGCATGCGCAGGCGATCATCCAGGGCTCGTGGAACTGGCCCTTTGACCGCAAAGACATGGAGGTCTACGGCGCGACCGGCTCGCTGATGACCATCAAGAAGGATAAGGTGCGGGAGCGCACGCAGGGCGAAGCCGAGGCGACAGAGCGCGAGGCTACGCCGCTGGCGCCGCCGGAGGATGATTCCCTGCACTATCTGGTCGCGGTGCTGGACGGCAAGCTGAAGCCGCAGGGCGATCTGACGGCGCTGGACACGAACGTGACCGTGATGCAGATCCTGGATGCGGCGCGCACCTCCGCGCAGACCGGGCGGACAATCAAGCTGACGCCGCTGCCGAAGTAGCGCAGTTTTCACAGACTGACGAGAGTTTGGGGAACCTCCGGCTCTCGTCGCCCGTATCCCTGCCGCAGAGGCCCTCCATGGAAACCTTGCGGCAGGACATCGCCTACGCGCTGCGCCAGATGCGCCAGTCCGCTGTTTTCACGCTGACTGCGATGCTGACCCTGGCGCTGGGTATCGGCGCGACGACCGCTATCTTCTCGCTCATCCACACGGTGATGCTGAAGTCGCTGCCGGTGGTGGATCCGGCTACGCTGTATCGCATCGGCGAGGGGCAGGATTGCTGCGTGGAAGGCAGCCCGCAGGATAACTGGGGGATGTTCTCGTACCCCTTCTATCTGCGGATGAAGGAGTCCACGCCGGAGTTTGCGGAGCTTGCTGCATTTCAGGCGGGCGGCTCGGAGTTCAGCGCGCGCCGCGGCGAGAACGACCGCGTCGCGAAGCCGATCCGTGGCGAGTTTATTACCGGGAACTATTTCTCTACTTTTGGAATCAGCGCATTTTCCGGGCGGAACATCGTTCCGTCCGATGACACACTCACAGCTGCGCCGGTTGCGATGCTCAGCTATCGGGCATGGCAGCAGCAGTATGGGTCCGATCCGAAGATCGTGGGCTCGAGCATGATGCTGGATGGCCACGCGGTCACTATCGTTGGCATCACACCTCCGGGATTTTTTGGCGAGACGCTGCGCAGCGATCCTCCGGAGGTATGGCTTCCCGTACAGCAGGAGCCGATCTTCCGCGGAACGAACTCGCTGCTGCACACCTTTCCCGCGTGGCTGCGCGTGATTGGACGGCTGAAGCCTGGGGCAACGCCGAAGGCACTGCCCTCGCGCATGACGAGTCTGATCCGCGTCTGGCTGGTCGATGAGAGCGGCATGCCGGCCGATTGGATGACAGGAATCAAGGCCGGGCTATCGAAGCAGAACATCAAAGTCGTTCCGGCCGGCGCCGGGGTGGGCGTGATGAAGGCGGATTACGCGGATAGCCTGCGCATCCTGCTCACGGTCTGCTGCCTGGTGCTGCTGATTGCGTGCGCGAATATTGCCAATCTGCTGCTGGCGCGCGGTACGGCGCGACGCGCGCAGACCGCCATTCGACTGGCGCTGGGCGCGAACCGCAGGCGACTGATCCGGCAATCGCTGACGGAGAGCATCGTGCTCTCCGTGCTGGGCGGCGCTGCAGGGCTGGCAGTGGCGTATCTGGGCGTGAAGACGATCGTGGCCCTTGCGTTCCATGGAGCGAAGTATGTGCCGATCGATGCGGCGCCCTCGTTGCCGGTGCTCGCCTTTGCGTTTGCTTTGTCGCTGCTGACCGGTGTGCTCTTCGGAACCGCACCGGCGTGGCTCGCCTCGCGTGCTGAACCGGCAGAGGCGCTGCGCGGCGCCAACCGCACGACGCGCGACCGGTCGTCTATCTCGCAGAAGATCCTGGTCATCGTGCAGGCGACGTTGTCCGTTGTGCTGCTCGCCGGGGCGGGCCTGCTGACGCATAGCCTGGAAAAATTGCAGCACCAGGATTTCGGCTATGAGATCGATCGCCGCGTCACCCTCAGCCTGACCGCGCCTTTCTCTTCGTATCCGCAGCCGAAGCTGGATGCGATGTATCGCGAGCTGCAGGAGCGGCTCTCGCACATCCCCGGCGTCGAGCATGCGGCACTCGCGCAGTACACGCCACTGCAGGACAACTGGGGCGAGATTGTGATTCGGCAGGGCCACGGCATGCCGAATATGAACGACCAAATCGGCTCCTCCTGGGACCACGTGAACCCCGGCTATCTGGAGACGCTGGGCCAGCACGTTCTGCGCGGCCGTTCGATCACCGAGCAGGACAATGCGACCACACAGAAGATCGCCGTGGTCAACGAAGCCTTTGTGAAGCGATTCTTCAAGCCGGGTGAGGAGCCGCTGGGTTCACACTTCGGTCTGGACCTGCCGCAGTACAACAACACGTTCGAGATCGTGGGCATCGTAGGCAACGCGAAGTATGCCGATCCGGCAAACACAGAGCCGCCGCGCCCACTGTTCTTTGTGCCGCTGGCACAGCGAGTCCACTATGACGCTGCGCTGATGCAGACCATTGATGACATGACACATTACATCGAGGGAGCGGTGCTGCAGGTGCACGGCAGCATGGAGGGCTTGGAGTCGCAGGTGCGCCACGTGCTCAGCGACGTGGATCCGAACCTGACGCTGCTGGACATCCAAAGTCTGCAGGCGCAGGTTGATTCGAACTTCGACCAGCGGCGGGCCGTGGCGCGGATGACGGGGCTCTTCGGCGTTCTGGCACTGCTGCTCGCGGCGGTCGGGCTTTACGGCGTGACGGCATATACCGTCGAACGGCGCACGAGCGAGATCGGCGTGCGGATGGCGCTGGGGGCTGATCGCATGAACGTGATTCGGCTGGTGCTGCGTGGTGCGTTCGTGCAGATTCTGATCGGACTGCTCATTGGGATTCCCATTTCGATCGGGTGCTCGCGCCTGATCTCCGCGCAGTTGTATCAGGTGAAGGGATGGGACCCGCTGGTCCTTGGCGGATCGATCCTCGCACTCACGGTGTGTGCCTTTTTCGCGAGCATCATCCCGGCGCAACGGGCGGCTTCGATCAATCCGGTGAAGGCGCTGCGCACGGAGTAGCGGCGAGCGAAGAGCAGCAGGACAGGCGTAGTCGTACAGGCGTAATCTGGCAGCAGAGGGTGTGCATTGCGTCGTCTCTGTTTGCTGCTGGTTGCCGTCTCACTCGTCACTCCCGGCTTCGCGCAGTACTCCGCCGATAAGCCTCTTGGAGCGTCGGCGCAGACCACTCCTGCGTATTTGAAGAACGCGGGGCTGGACCAGCGGCTGGGCACGCAGATCCCGCTCAACCTGCACTTCCGCGACAGCAACGGAGCCGACGCGCCGCTGGGCAGATATTTCGCGCAGAAGCCGGTGGCGATAGCGCTGGTGTACTTCAAGTGCGCGATGCTGTGCCCGCAGGTGCTGCATGGGCTGGCTAACTCACTGGCGCAGACCGGCTATGCGCCGTCGCGCGACTACGACGTGGTGGTGGCGAGCATCGATCCCAGCGATACGCCGGCGGACGCGGCAACCGCGCAGCAGAAGTTCGTCGCGCAGCTTGGCGGCAATGTGCCCGCGGGCAGCGTGCATTTCCTGACGGGAGCGCAGCCGGAGATCACGGCGCTCGCGAACTCGATCGGATTCCACTACGTGCGCGTGCCCGGGCCGGATGGGAAGATGACGCAGTTTGCGCATTCGAGCGTGATCATGGTTGCGACGCCCGAGGGCAAGCTGTCGAAGTATCTGACCGGCGTGGAGTATCAGCCACGCGACCTGCGGCTGGCGCTCCTGGAGGCGAGCGATCACCGCATCGGCTCGCCGAGCGACCTGATCCTGCTCTATTGCTGCAACTACTCGCCGGGCGAGGGCCGCTACACCGTCTCCGTACTGCGTGTGCTCGGTCTTGCGGGGATGGCGTCGGTCTTCGGGCTGGCCGCGATGCTTTACATGTTGACTCGCAAACCCAAAATGAAGACCGCGGTTTAAGGCTTCGCGTCGCGCGAGGCCAGCAGTTCTGCCGCACGGCCGAGCAGGCGGCGCAGGACGCTGTCGTTGTCATAACCGGAGCTATGAGCGCGGCGCTGCCCGGCTGCGGCGATGCGCACGCGGGCTGGTTCATCGTTCAGGTAGCGATCGATCTTGGCGCGGCACTCCTCGAAATCAGAGAAGAAGACGGCGTCCTCGTCCTCGCGGAAGCAGGCCAGATGTTCCGGCGTGCGCTCCGCCAGCAGGAAGCCGCCGCATGCGGTGATCTCGAAGGCCTTGTGCGCCACCTGGTCGCGATTGCCGTGAGTGACGAAGGCGAGATTGATGCGCGAGCGCCAGATGGCCTCGCGATACGCTGCGCCTTTTAGCTCGCCGACACGGAAGACGGCGGCGAAGGCATCCGCGGGTAGCGCGGCCTGCCAGTGTGGGCGTGAGCCGGAGATGTCGACCGGGACGCCGGCGCACCAGAGGCGGGTGAGGAAGCCGCCACGGTCATCATAGGGCGTACCGATGAAGGAGACGTTGCGGCCGCGCCCGGCATCGCTCCAGCCAGAGTCCGGCAGGTAGTGCACGGAGGGCTCGTAACTGGTGCGGATGCGAACCGTCTCACGAGCGCCTGCGCGCTGGTAGTCGCCGAGACTGACGTCGCGCTGCACGCCGGTCAAATCGAACTCGGGAATGGTGCGACGGTAGAGTCGCCAGCCTGGATCGCGCCGGGGACCGAAGGGATTGTCGATGACAAAATCGACGGTAACGACGCCACTCTGGCGCAGTTTGCGCAGCGTGGCCGGTCGCAGGCTCAGCACCTTGTCGCAAAGCAGAACGTTCGCCTGCTCACGCTCGACCGCCTGGAGCACTGCACGGTTCAGACGCTCGACGCCTGGACCGGCCTGCAGGCGGAACTGCAGCTTGCCGCCGATGCCGGAGAGTCCCGCGTATTCCGACCAGTCCAGCGCGGCAACGTGGCCCAGCGGAAGCCGCCGCAGTGCCCGCAGCCGGTATTCGCCGTAGTAGTCCGGCACCAGGTTGGAGACGTAGAGCACGCGCAGGCGTTCGAGCAATTCTTCCGGGAAGGGTTCCGCCATCGTGCCGATGTCCTCCGACTAGCGCGGGTTCTCATTCCTGAGGCCTTTCTTTCAGCAAAGGCTACGCCGAGTGAATCTTCGCACCCACAGCATCAGGAAAAACGCTTTTATCGTATTCTGTGAAAACAGCATAAATTCGCGAGACGCGCCGTCGGGGTGGTCTCCATTGCTGTGATACTTTTCACTGGGGAATCCGGCGCCGCCGCCCCATCCGGAGGAACAACACATTGTCCAAGAATATGGTGCCGAAACGCCTCTTCTTCACGAAAGGCGCGGGGAGGCACAAGGAGCGCCTGACTTCGTTTGAGCTGGCACTGCGCGATGCCGGCATCGCAGCGCAGAACCTGGTTAGGGTCTCGTCGATCTTTCCACCGAACGCCAAACTTGTCCCGCGCAAAGAGGGTGTGGAGTACCTGTCGCCGGGTGAGGTGGTCTTCGCGGTGGTGGCGGAGAACTCCACGCGCGAGCCGCACCGCCTGGTCGCATCGAGCATTGGCGTGGCCATTCCCAGTGACCGCAACACCTACGGCTATCTGAGCGAGCACCACAGCTTTGGCGAGACCGAGGAGCAGGCCGGCGAGTATGCCGAAGAGCTGGCGGCCGAGATGCTGGCTACCACGCTGGACGTGGACTTCGATCCCGACAAGAGTTGGGATGAGAAGAAGGAGATCTACCGCATCTCCAACAAGATCGTGCGCACGGCCAACGTGACGCAGTCGGCCATTGGCGACAAACGCGGCCGCTGGACGACCGTGATCGCCGCGGCGATCCTGATCTTCGAGTAGCCCGCTCGCTCGACGAAACCAAGGCGCGGGTCCCAGAATGTTTCTGGGGCTCGCGCTTTTCGCTTGCGTGCAACATCAAGGAGTATCGAGGTTCAGGAACGAGATGCCTACTGCTTTGAAATACCGCATCGCCCTGGTGCAGATGTCCTGCTCCCCTGATCCAGATGTCAATCTGGAGAAGGCCGCGGACCGCGTGCGTGAGGCGGCGCGTGCGGGCGCCCGAGTCATCTGCCTGCCGGAGCTTTTTCGCGCGCAGTATTTCTGCCAGCGTGAGGACACCGCGCTCTTCGATCTGGCAGAGCCGATTCCCGGCCCCACCACGGAGCGGCTGGCCGCCGTGGCGCGGGAGGAGCATGTCGTGGTGATCGCTTCGCTGTTCGAGCGGCGCGCGGCTGGGCTTTATCACAACACCGCGGTGACGATCGAGGCCGATGGGTCGCTGGCCGGGATGTACCGCAAGATGCACATCCCGGACGATCCTCTCTACTACGAGAAGTTCTACTTCACGCCGGGGGATCTCGGCTTCCGCTCGGAGGAGACCTCGTTTGGGCGCGTGGGCACGCTGGTGTGCTGGGATCAGTGGTATCCAGAGGGTGCGCGCATCACCGCGCTGCAGGGCGCGAACGTGCTGTTTTACCCAACCGCGATCGGCTGGCATCCCGCGGAGAAGGAAGAGCACGGCATGGCGCAATATGACGCGTGGCAGACCATCCAGCGCGCGCACGCGATTGCGAACGGCGTCTATGTCGGGGCGGTGAACCGCGTGGGCTGGGAGAATGGCGACGTACACGGCAATCGGGTGGAAGGGCCCGGTCTGGAGTTCTGGGGCGGTTCGTTCATCGCCGATCCCTTCGGCCGCATCCTGGCGAAGGCGCCGCACGACCGCGAGGACATTTTGATTGCCGAAGTCGATCCCAAGGCAATTGAAGAGCAGCGGAGGCACTGGCCATTTCTGCGCGATCGCCGCATCGACGCCTATGCGCCGATCGTACAGCGCTTTCTCGATCCGCCATTAAGTTCCAAGGTAGACGTGAAGTGAGCACGACACTCGAAGCGCAGAACGCGACACCATGCTCCCTGGGCTATCGCATGCCGGCCGAATGGGAGCAGCACACCGCGACGTGGATCGCATGGCCGCACAATGCCAGCGACTGGCCGGGCCGTTTCCAGCCGATTCCGTGGGTGTACGCGGAGATCGTGCGGCAGCTCGCTGCGGTGGAGCAGGTCCACATCCTGATTCAAAATGCGGAGGCGGAGAAGCGCGCGCGCGGCGTATTGAAGCGTGCGCAGGTGAACACGGCGAGTGTGCACTTCTACCAGTGGCCGACGAATCGCGTGTGGACGCGGGACTCGGGCCCGATTTTTGTAAAGAAACAGGACACGCTCGCCGTTACGAACTGGAAGTTCAACGCATGGGCGAAGTATCCGGAGTGGGAGCTGGACAACGCACTGCCCGGGCGAGTGGCAGAGCTGCTGCAGTTGCCTTCGTTCACCCCGGCGATCACCCTTGCGGATGGCACACAGCAAGAGCTGGTGCTAGAGGGGGGCAGCATCGACACCAACGGTGCCGGAGTTCTTCTGACGACGGAAGAGTGCCTGCTGAGCCCGGTGCAGCAGCGCAATCCGGGTGTGAGCCGCGAGCAGTTGGAGCAGGCTTTCCATGACTACCTCGGCATCGATCAGGTGCTGTGGATGAACCGCGGCATTGCAGGCGACGACACCCACGGCCACGTCGACGACATCACACGTTTTGTTGACGCGAACACAATCGTCACCGTGGTGGAGGCAAATCGGGCAGACGGAAACCACGAGCCGCTGGCCGAGAATTTAGACCGGCTGCGCGCTGCGCGCAACCGCGACGGCCAGCCGTTCCGGATTGTGGAGTTGCCGCCTCCCTCACCCGTTGTCTTCGAAGGGCACCGGCTGCCGGCCAGCTATGCGAACTTCTATATCGCAAATGGACTGGTGCTGGTCCCCACCTTCAACGATGCAAACGATCGTCATGCCCTGAACGCGCTGGCAGAGGTGTTTCCACGGCATTGCATCGTGGGCATCCACTGCGTGGACTTCATCTGGGGACTCGGCGCGCTGCACTGCATGACCCAGCAGCAGCCGGCGGTGTAAGGCAATGAACGATCTCGAAGGGATGCGCGCCGCGCTGGACGAGGCGCGAGCTGCCGAGGCCGCCGGTGAGGTGCCTATCGGTGCAGTCGTTCTGTTTGACGGCCGGATCGTCGCGCGCGGGCAGAACCGCGTTCTGCGTGACAACGACCCCACGGCCCATGCGGAGATGGTGGCGCTGCGGGCGGCGGCGCACGCCATCGGCAACTACCGGCTTGCGGGATGCACCCTCGTATCCACGCTTGAGCCCTTCGCGATGTGCGCCGGTGCGATGATCCATGCTCGCATCGACAGGCTGGTGTTTGCTGCGGATGACCCCAAGGCGGGCGCTGCAGGCTCTGTGCTTGGCGTGCTGAACCATGCTGCGCTGAATCATGAGATGGTGCTCGAACGCGGTCTGCTGGCTGAGGAGAGCACGGT
>JAUTWX010000258.1 GCA_030838385.1 Acidobacteriaceae bacterium | reverse complement strand
ATCGTTCGAGTTCACAGCAGCCGCGCCTCCGGTAGCGCGACCCCATCCGATGCTGCGCGCGGAGTCGAGTTCCATCCGTGAGGCCGTCGCGCTGATCCAGTCGGCAAAACGTCCGGTCATCCTTGCTGGCCACGGCATCACGCAATCCGGAGCGGAGCAGCAGGTGCTGGCCTTCGCCGAATCGCAGCAGATTCCCGTCGCTTCCACGCTGCTCGGCCTCGGCAGCTTTCCCGCCGCGCATCCGCTGCATCTCGGCATGATGGGCATGCACGGCGAGTGCTGGGTGAACCATGCCATCCAGGAGGCCGATCTGCTGCTGGCCTTCGGCATGCGCTTTGACGACCGCGTCACCGGCAATCTCGCCGCCTACGCGCAAAACGCGAAGAAAATCCACATCGAAATTGATCCCTCCGAAATCAACAAAAATGTCCGCGTCGATGTAGCGCTGATTGGCGATCTACGTGGCGTGCTCGAAACGCTGCAACCACTACTTCCGAAACGGACCGACACCGGCTGGCTGCGCCAGATCCATGCTTCCAAGGGCACCGCGTCGGTGCGCGACATCATCAATCTGCCGGATAACGGCCATCTCTACGCCGCGCATGTCATTCACGACATCTGGCGCGAGGCGCAGGCCGCAGGCCGCGAACAGGACACTATCATCGTTACAGATGTGGGCCAGCACCAGATGTGGGAGGCGCAATACTTCAAGCATGAGACGCCCCGTTCGCTCGTCACCTCGGGCGGCCTCGGCACCATGGGATTCGCGCTGCCCGCGGCCATCGGCGCGAAGACGGCCTGCCCCCACAAGGACGTCTGGGTGATCGCCGGCGATGGCGGCTTCCAGATGACCGCTGCCGAGCTCTCGACCATCGTCCAGGAGAAGCTCGCCATCAACATAGCCGTTATCAACAACGGCTTCCTCGGTATGGTGCGCCAGTGGCAGGAGGCCTTTTATGAGAAGAACTACTCGGCCTCGCCCATCCTCTCACCGGACTTCGTCAAGCTGGCAGAAGCACATGGCATCGCAGGCGCGCACATCTCCGAGCGCAAGGACGTGACGCCAACCGTGACCAAGGCCCGCACCTCCGGCCAGCCGTTCCTGATCAACTTCCAGGTGGAGAAGGAAGATGGCGTGTACCCGATGATCGCGCCCGGTGCCGCCTTGCACGAGATGGTCCACCGGCCCGAGCGCGATCCTCTGCTCGAGACTGCGGAGGACGAATGAGAACGAAGCGACCGTTAGGGGTGCTGTCAGTAGTCCCGCTTCTATCCCTCGTGGGAGGGTGCCCGACGCAGTTAGTAAAAGTCAGCGAGATGGCGGGAAAGTATGAGTACCACTCCGGAAACGTTGCCCGCGGGTCGATTTGCTTTGAGCTCCACACCAACGGCACCTATGTGTTGGGTGATGCGAAAGAGCCTCTGAAAGATCTGTCAATGTCAGGATCCCAAGAGGAGGGTCGTTGGAATTTAGGGAGCACTACAGGGCAAGTGCTGGTGATCGGAAACTCAAGCCTTCCGATTGAACATACGCCTTCATCGATCAGAGTAACCGTGAATGATGATCTGGGCATGTACTGCGATCTGTCCACTCAGAGTTAGCCAGAACTCAGGAAGTGAATAAAACATGCTCCACACGTTCGTAGCCCTCGTCGAAGATAGGCCCGGGGTCCTCACCCGGGTCGCTTCCCTCTTTCGCCGGCTCAATATCAATATCGTCTCGCTCACTGTCGGCGAATCGGAGCGGCCGGATACCTCGCGTATGACCATTGTCTGCGATGCGCACGAGCATGCCGCGCACCGCATCCGCGCCTCGCTCTACAAACTCGAGACGACAGTCCACGTCGACGAAGTGGACCGCTCCGCCGCGGTAGTCCGAGAGCTCTGCCTGATGAAGATCGCCGTTGGCCCCGACACACCGAATGGGACATCGTCGCGCTCGCAGATCTTCGAGCTGGCCAACGTCTTTCGCGCCCGTGTCGTCGATCTTGCGCCGGAGTCCATCATGCTCGAGATGACCGGCAGCTCCAGCAAGATCGAAGGACTGGTGCAGGTCATCACCGAGTCCGGCTACACCATCCTGGAGGTCTCCCGCACCGGCCGCATGGCCATGCGCCGCGGCCATCACACCAGCCGCGTGCTCTCCGCTCTCGGCAGCAAACCGAACGCAGATGGCAACGGAACCGACTACAGCAGTAAGCTGGATCTTGACGAGATCCTGCCCAACGAGTTTGAAAACGTGCACGAGGAGGAGACGTAGTCTCTCGCGCATCTTTCCCTTTCACCGCAACACGAACCGCAGCAGACGGACACTCACCGGCCTTGCATCGCCCGAGTGAAAGCAAGCTGAATCATCTCAAGGAGCAAACCATGCCCAAGGTTTTTCACGATCAGGACGCCGACCTCTCCCTCATCCAGGCCAAAAAGGTCGCGGTGATCGGTTACGGCTCGCAGGGCCACGCCCACTCGCTCAATCTGAAGGACTCCGGTGTCGACGTGCGCGTCGGCCTTGCTGCGAGCTCCCAATCGCGCGCCAAGGCGGAGAAGGCCGGCCTCACCGTGCTCAGCGTTGCCGATGCCGCAGCGTGGGCCGACGTCATCATGATCCTGGTCCCCGACCAGACGCAGGCCGCGGTCTATACCGAGCACATCGCGCAGCACCTCAAGAAGGGCAAACTTCTTCTATTCGCGCATGGCTTCAATATTCACTTTGGTTTCATCAAGCCGCCGGCGGATATCGATGTCGCGCTGGTCGCGCCCAAGGCGCCAGGCCATCGCGTCCGCGAGATCTTCACCGAGGGCGGCGGCGTCCCCGGTCTGATCGCCGTGCAGCAGGATGCATCCGGCAACGCGCAGAAGCTCGCGCTCTCCTACGCGCGCGGTATCGGCTGCACCCGCGCCGGTGTCTATGAAACATCGTTCAAGGAGGAGACGGAAACCGATCTCTTCGGCGAGCAGGCCGTATTGTGCGGTGGGACGTCGGCGCTGGTCAAGGCCGGCTTCGACACGCTGGTCGAAGCAGGCTACGCGCCAGAGATGGCCTACTTCGAGTGCCTCCACGAGCTGAAGCTGATCGTCGACCTGATGTATCGCGGCGGCCTCAATTACATGCGCTACTCCATTTCCGACACGGCGGAGTACGGCGATTACACTGCCGGCCCGCGCATTGTGACCGACCAGACGCGCGCGGAGATGAAACGGCTGCTCGCCGAAATCCAGGATGGTTCCTTCGCCAAAAAATTTATGGAGGAGAATCGCACCGGCCGGCATCAGTTTGAGAAGTACCGCACGGCCGAGCGCGCACATCTCATCGAAAAGGTAGGAAGCCAGTTGCGGGCCGCGATGCCCTTCCTCGATCCGGTGACGGCGGAGTCGCAGTCGCCGGCCAAGCAGGAAGCCACCACGACTGCTTAATTTCGCCGTTCGGCACCGGGAACAGGGCACTCAGCCCTGTGGTGGATACCGCAGGGCCGCCGGTCGGCTAGCATAGAAGCCCAAGGAGTTCCCCGTGAGCGAAAGCTTGATCGACCAACCGGTTGCCACATCGCGTGACCGCATCGCTGCGCTCACGGAAGCTCTACGCAAGGTCGCGCCGCTCAATGGCATGACCGACGAAGAATATCTGTGGCTCGCGAACAACGGGACGGAGCGGTTCGTCGATGCCAACACGACGCTCTTCCAGCAGGGCGAGCCGGCAGACCACATGATCATCCTGCTCAAGGGTGAGGTCCAGGTGCAGCGCGACCGCAGCGGCACGTCACCCGTACTCTTCATCGGGCGCGCCGGCCAGATCACCGGGCTTCTCCCCTTCTCCCGGATGAAGACCTGGGGTGGCTTGGGCGTGACTACCGCGCCTACCTGGGCGGTGGAGTACGACCGATCGATCTTCCCGCGTATGTTGGCGGAGATCCCCTCCATGACGCAACGCGTCGTCAGCATCCTGCTCGACCGTTCACGCGAAGTCACGCGCATGGAGCAGCAATCGGAAAAACTGAACGCGCTCGGCAAGCTGGCCGGCAATCTCGCGCACGAGCTCAACAATCCAGCCTCTGCCGCACAACGCGCTGCATCCGGCATGCTGCAGGAGCTGGAGGTCTTCGGTCGCGAGCGCTTCCGCCTGGGAAGTCTTTGTTTTGAGCCGGAACATGTTGAGGCCCTGCGCGCATGGAACGACCACATGCGCCGTAGCCTGGAAGGCAAACCCGCGCTGAGACCGGCGGAGGTTGCCATTCGCGAAGAGGCGCTGACCCACTGGCTGCAGGAACGGCAGGTCCCGAATATCGGACACATCGCTCCGGAATTTGCCGAGGCCGGCATTGGGCCGGAGCACCTCGCCGCACTGCCTGACTTCCTGACGCCGGAGAGCACTGCGCTTCTCTTGTCACAGCACGCCTCGACGCTGCGCGCGGAGCGCATGGCCGAGGCCATGCTCGACTCGACCGCACGCATCTTCGATCTGATCCGTGCCATCAAAGATTATTCCTACATGGACCAGGCGCCGATCCAGGATGTCGACCTGCCGCAGAGCCTGGAAAACACGCTGGCCATGCTGCAGTCGCGACTACAGCACGTCGTCGTGGAGCGCAGCTACGAACCGAACCTGCCGGTCATCTCCGCATATGGTGGTGAACTGAACCAGGTCTGGACTGTGCTGCTCGAAAACGCACTCGACGCGATCAAGAATCGCGGACGCATCATGCTCCGGGTCCGGCGTGCCTCCGACCTGGTGCTTGTCGAAGTGGAGGACGACGGTCCCGGCATCCCCAAAGACCAGCAGGGCCGCATCTTCGAGCCATTCTTCACCACCAAGGCCCCGGGGCACGGCCTCGGCCTGGGACTCGACACCGCACTGCGGATTGTCCGCATGCACCGCGGCTTTCTCACGGTCGAAAGCGTGCCGGGGAAGACCTGCTTCCAGGTCGGCCTGCCGCTGCAGCAGACCGGCGCTTACTAGCCTGTCCAAAATAGGCTCGAGCGGCCCGAGAATTTCGGGAAAATAGCTTCCGGATGCACCGTGCCTCGGGGCAAGACTAAAGAACCGTGACGTTGCCGAGGGAAAAGTTTGTTATCTATTTCTTCGGCGATCTACTGGCGGCTTTCCGTTTGCTTCCATTGCTGGGTCGTGGTTTTCGCCTGGATTGGATGTTGTGAGCACTGACGATAGCCGCAATAAGGCCGGGAAAGCGCTGGTCGATTTCTGCACATCGGGAGGTGTTGCGCATTTCCACTCCCCTGCGCTCGCCACGAATCAGTCCCGCCTCTCGGAGAGCCTTGAAGTGTTGAGAGAGCGTTGATTTTGGAATTTCTTTTTCACTGACTCTTAAAAAGGTCGAGCAATTGCGCGAACACTCTGACCCTACGATCTCCGCGAAGATGGCGACGCGTACCGGATCGCTCAGCGCATGAAGAATGGCCTCGACAGAGACGTCTTTTACCGACGGGTGGAATAGCGGCCTCATGCAATCTCCATCATATCCGCGCCTCACGGGGTTTGCTCCTTCATTAGTCCGTAAATTCGGAACTAATGAATCAAACAGGCCAATCGCCGCGTCTTAACCAACAGCAATCGCTCCGATTGCCCAAATCAAAGACCCCTCGAAAGTGAAGATCTCATGCCGAAGAAACTTGAAGGAAAGATCGCACTCGTCACTGGCGGCGGCACCGGTATCGGCCTCGCTACTGCAAAGCGATTCGTCGCGGAAGGCGCAACAGTCATCATCACCGGCCGTCGCAAGGAAGTGCTCGATGCGGCCGTAAATGAGATCGGCTCCCGTGCCACCGGTGTCCAGGCTGACGCCGGCAACCTCGCAGATCTCGACAAGCTCTACGCCCAGGTGAAGCAGCAGCACGGCCGCATTGATATTCTCTTCGCCAATGCCGGGGGCGGCGAGTTTGCCACCATCGACAAGGTCACTGAAGAACACTTCGACAAGACCTTCAATACCAACGTAAAAGGCCTCTTCTTCACCGTGCAAAAGGCCCTTCCGCTCATTCCCGATGGCGGGACAATTGTGCTCAATGCCTCTATTGTTTCCATCAAAGGCGTGCCTGCTTTCGGCGTCTATAGTGCCACCAAAGCCGCTGTCCGTTCCTTCGCCCGCACCTGGACAAACGAACTCAAGGAGCGCCAGATTCGCGTCAACGTCGTGAGTCCCGGTCCCATCGACACACCCGGAGTCGACGGCCTCGCCCAGGATCA
>JAUTWX010000246.1 GCA_030838385.1 Acidobacteriaceae bacterium | reverse complement strand
TGTACGTATAACCGCCGCGCGCGAAAATATGCGAGCTAACCTCTCCTTGCAGCTCCACCTCCGCTCCCTGCGCGCGAAACGCAAGAGAGTTGACGCTCGCTCCGCCGTAGGTGTTCTGCACCGCAGTCGCGACCGCGGTACTCACCCCGAGCAGCGGCAATGTCCCGCCATCCACAAACTCAATCTGGTTGCCGAATTCGTTATGAAAATAAATCGCCTTCATCAGCAGACGCTCGTTCAGGAACGTCTGCTCGATCCCGCCGTCGTAGCTTCGGCTGGTCTCTCCGCCGATCGGCGGCACTTTATATTGCGCAATCAGGTTGGAGTAGCCATACTGCGCCAGAATTCCCTGCAACGAGCCAAGCTGCGAGTTCAGATCCGGCTCCTGGATGCCCTTCGAAAAGTTGAACGTCAGCTTGGTGCCGTGCGCAATGCCAGCTCCCGGCCGCACAGGAAAGTACGCAAGCCCGATGCGCGGCTGCCCCACCGTACCGTATAGCTGATTCTTTTCGATATCGCCACTGAGCGTATAGAAGAGCCGGTTCTTAAAGTCGCCGGCAAACTGCCCGATGTAGTCATAGTTCGAGCGCTCTAACTGCTCTGAAAGAAAAAATGCCGGATTGTGATAACCTCCGCGCTCGTCCATGTAGCGGAAGCCGAGCAGTCCGGTCAAATGTGGTGTAAATCGAAAATCACTCTGGAAGTAAAGTTGATCGCGGTTATTCGCCGAGTCGCTGGAATTGGGATAGATCCCGCCGAACGCCGTGCCAAAGTTCATCAGCGCCTGGCCGGTAGCGTTGTATCCATTCGCGCCACGGATCAGCACCGGCAGCCCGTAATAATTCGTGTAAGTAGCATCGCTGCTACCGAAGGCGATCGGCACTCCCGCCGGATACCACTGCGCCGACTGCTCGCGCTTGCGCGTCAGTCCATAGCGCACCAGGTTGTGCCAGGCTTCGGTCGTCTGGTTTTCAATCGTACCCGAGAGATAGATGTTCTGGTCGCTCTGCTTGCCGTCGTTGGTCAGCGCCGTGAAGTTATACGGGCCCGGCAGGCCCACCGCCGCATTCGCATTGCGACCGGTCACTCGCAGAGAAGTCGCACCGCTGATGGCGTACCCCAAGTTCACCGTTTCGGTGTTCAGGTGATACTCGTCCTGCGGCAGGGCATTCGAAGAGCGCAGCGCATCGAATCCGCCATAGTAGTCCAGCTTGTGCCACGTGCCGCCCACCTGCACCGCGTTGCGATAGGTATGGAAGTTGCCCGCATCGCCCTCGTAGAGCAGCGACGGAAACGAGGTCGTGCCCCGCGGCGTCTCCAGGTTCACCACGCCCGCTGCAGCATCCGATCCGTACAGTGTGCTGTTCGCGCCACGATAGATCTCGAAGTTCTTGATGCCCGTTGTCGACAAGGTGCTGTAGTCAAAGACGCCGCCGATGTTCTCGATCGGCACGCCATCCAGCACCACGCGGTTCGCCGTAGATGTTCCGCCGCGCACAAACAGCGAGGTCAGGCCTCCATACATCCCCTGCTGTACCAGGAATGTTCCCGGCGACTGCCGTAGCGGGTCAACGAGGATCGCGCGATTGCGGAAGTCCGGCTGCGGCACGGCTGTGATGGCGCCGCTCACCTGCGCCTGCGGCGTCGGGGTACCGGTGGCCGTCACTACTACCTGTTGGTCGACCCGCGCGGGCTCCAGCACAACATTCTGCTGATGCGAATCCAGCACTCCGGCATAGAAAGATGGCGTGGCTATCTGCCGGAAGGTCTGGCTCACGACCACAACATAGAAATGGCCAGTCTGGCCGGTGCGCAGCGCATAGGTGCCATCCGTTGCGCTGCGCCCACTGGCGACGATCTTCCCGCCTTGAATCAGCGCCAGCTCCGCGCCGGCAACCGGTATGCCCAGCGGGTCGGTAATGCGGCCATGAACCTCGGCTGCAAAAGCAAGCGATGCACTGGTGGCAATGATGAGCGAGGTAATGAATGATCGGCGTAGGCCACGCCGTATGCGTACGGACATCAGGGCTCTCCTTCGTTCCCCTCGGAACGTGGTTCATACAACGCACGCTGGGACCGGTCTCCTGACTCGCGCGCCGACGAAATGCTCTTCGCCGCCTGCCTGTCCCCTTCCCGGATCTCTCGCTCCAGTGGGTCGTTCGGCAGTCAGGCGCTGCTCGATCCGCCTCTTACAGAACGACGGAGCAGCAGCAAACGCGCATACAGTTGCGGGGCAGTGGCGGCTTTTCACCGCCTTCCCGTACATCCCAGGTGTCTTCGCTATTGTCGATGCGAGCAGACAGCACACGCTCGCCGTGATGAGTGCTGTTCCAGAGTGTACATCGCACCGGCTCGCAGACGCTTGAGACGGATTTGCTCTTTTCATCCTCTGGCAAAGCTCGTAATCTTCTTCTCACTCCGCCATGAGCTCTGCAACCCGCACTGTATCCGCGCCCGACCCGCTTGTCTCCCCTGTCTCTTCATCGAAGCGCTATCTCGCCATAGACGTGCTGCGCGGTCTCACCATCGCCTTCATGATCCTGGTGAACGACAATGGCAGCGATCGGGCTTTCTCGGCCCTGAAGCACGCAGAATGGAATGGCTTCACCCCCACCGATCTGGTCTTTCCCACCTTTCTCTTCCTGGTTGGGGCGTCCATCGTCTTCTCCACGGAGTCGCGCCTGGCACGCGGCGTCACACGCGCAGCGCTCTTCGCCCACACCGTGCGCCGCGCTATCATCCTCTTCCTGCTCGGCCTGATCGTGAACAGCGCGCCATTCTTCCGCCTCTCGACCATGCGCTATTACGGGGTGCTGCCGCGCATCGCGCTGTGCTATCTCATCGTCGCTTCGCTCTATATCTGGATTCGCCGCCCTGTCGGCTCCGCAGCGGGCCAGCCCTCTGTCGCGGACAAGATCGGTCTGCTCGTCGCCTGCCTGCTCGGCTACTACATCCTCATGCGCTTCGTACCGGTGCCCGGCTTCGGGGTGCCCGGTCGCGACATCCCGTTCCTCGATCACGACGCCAACCTCGTCGCCTGGCTCGACCGCCATATCTTCTCCGCACGCCACCTCTATGAGCGCACCCGCGACCCGGAGGGCCTACTCTCCACCATTCCCGCACTCGGCACCACGCTCATGGGCGTGCTCACCGGCCTCTTCCTGCGTACGTCAAAGCCGGACTCGCGCAAAGCCCTCGTCCTCACCGTCGCGGGAGCCAGCAGCGTTCTTCTTGGACTGCTCTGGAATCCCTGGTTTCCCATCAACAAAAAACTCTGGACCTCGAGCTACGTCCTCTACGCCGCAGGCTGGTCGCTGCTCATCCTGGCCGCTTTCTGGTTCCTCGTGCAGGTGCGCGGCTATCGCCGCGGCACCGGCGCACTGCTGGTCTTCGGCACCAACGCCATCACCGCCTATGTCATCTCTGAGGTGATGGCCGACTGCCTCGGCAATGTTCGGATCGGACCCCACAGCAACGTGCTGCGCTGGACCGCCGAGCACATCGCCGCCGTCATGCCCTCGTGGCCGGCGCTCGGCTCGCTGGCATACTCATTGCTTTACGTGCTGGTGTGCTGGCTGCTGGTGCTGCCGCTCTACCGCAAGAAGATCTTCATCAAGATCTGATCCGGGAGTATTCGAGACGGGACCATTTGTGACGGGAGCCTGCCGGTATCGCAGGTGTCCAGTGAGTTGCTTAGCTGTGACTGGCGCTCGCTCCGTTGGCCCAGTGCACCCGCCGTCCCGCCTTTTCCAGATACGCCGCACGCGCCCGCAACAGATCGCTGAGATGCTTCCCTTCGAGAGTTGCACCGCCACCCAGTTGCCGCACCACCAGGCATATCTGCGCAAAATGCTCCACCGTCTCCATCTTCATCAGCGCATCCATCAGCGAGTCGCCATAAGTCACCACGCCATGGTTGGCCAGCAGCACCGCGTCATGATGCTGCAGGTACGGCGCCAGCGTCTGACCGACCTCGCATGTCCCGGTCGTTGCGTAAGCGGCCAGCGGAATTGTGCCCAGCGTCATCACCACTTCCGAGCAAAGCGGCTGATCCAGCGCAAGACCGCTGGAGGCGAAGGCCGTTGCGAAGACGGGGTGTGCGTGCACCACGGCTTCCACGTCGGGGCGTGCCTTATAGATGGCCAGGTGCATGTCGATCTCGCTGGTGACGTGCCGTGTGCCTGCCAATTGATGGCCATCCATATCCACCACCACCAGGTCCTCCGGACCCACGACGCGCTTTGAGCAGCCGGTCGGCGTCGCCAGCACGCGCGCCCCATCCAGACGCACCGACACGTTGCCCGAGGTGCCGGGCGCAAAGCCGAGCGCATGCAGGTCCGCGCTGCAGCCAGCCAGATCCTCCCGCAGCTTCGCTTCGCAGCGGGCCGCCTTCGGAACGGCCGCCGTTTCGCAGACGATCGTGGAGCGCGTTTCAGAGTTCATTTCTGGCATCTGGGTCAATGGCGTCTCGGTCATCGTAGCTTGGGCCTCACTCATAGGATGGTGAACGGCTGTGCTTCCGTTTGCGGCTGACGAGCACTCTGGGTCAACGAACGCCACCGCCGGCCAATACTATCGGATGCTTTGAAGAGATGCCCTGCTGTGAGACCGCCCGCCAACCGGTAATGCCCCACCGCCGCCAGCCCGAGTGTGGCAATGCAGCCGCACTGTGCGCAGTCCGGATCGCCGCCAAACTGGCAGGGCGTCACTCTGGTCTTCAGGTCGGCGGACAGGGTGTGGGTGGTCTGCGCGAAGACACAATCCGCCGGACTCTTCGGCGGCGTAGCGATCTCGTGGATCAGGGACTCCGGCATGTCCAGCGAAGGATATAGCACGCGGAGCCGCAATAGTTCATTCATTACTTCGTGCCGCTGCACCGGGGTAAGTATCTCCGGCCCGGTAGCTCCGCGTTGCGGCGTAAACAGGCTGAACCAGACCTTCCGTATCTCTGGCCGCGGCGTCCAGAAGCGCAGAAACGCCTCCAGGTATCCCGGGCGGGACGCGATATTCCCCGTGATGGTGCAGTGAATCGTCACCTGGCTTCCGGCGATGCTCTTCAGGATCCGCTCGTAGGTAGCGGGCTTGCGCCGCTCATCGTGCTCCGGCTGCAGGCCGTCGATGGAAACCACGATATTCAGCCGCTCGAACCGCGTCCACTCTGGAGGAATGCGGCGGAAGGCGCTGGTCACTACCTGGGTGTGCACGCCCCGCGCCTCCAGTGCGGGAAGGATTCGCTCCAGTTCGCGATAGCGCACCAGAGGATCGCCGCCAACCAGCGACACGTGCAGCGGCTGGTACTCGTCTACCAGCGCGACGACGCGCCGCACCAGTTCATCGCCGCGAAAGTCGGAGAGCTGGCGAAGCTGCTGCGTACCTCCCAGGTGCGCTTCGTCGAACGCATAGCAGCCCGGGCAACGTAGCGGGCACTCCTTGGTGATTTCGATGGAAAGCGAAGGCCGGCGGCCGGAAAGAATACCGCGCCAGGCCCGGAGCACCTCAGATGTCTTCATCATTGCCCTCATGCCGCCATCGGCCGCGTGCGAAGACGATGGCGAACCATTCACGTTCTGCCGTTCACATTCTCTAGAGGAGTTGCACCGGGAACTCCATCGCACCCCTGCCCGGCCACTTCGCGAGACGGGAAAAATCAGATCCGCATCGGCACGAGTGTGCGCGAATTCGCAGCAGAGATGAAATCCTCCGACCCCGGAGCACGCAATGGAGTGCCCGCCCAGAGATGCCGACAGCGATGCGAACTGCCGCCTCGTCCGAACACGCGCGCAGCGGTTCGATCCCGGAAGCCACCACTCCCCGCGGCTGCCGGCAGCATCCTTCCGGGTTGCATCATGGTGGGCTGCAGCATTCTGGGCTGAAGCATCATCCCGTTCATCGACAGAACTACCATCGCGGCAAACAACAGACCGGCCAGCAGACTGAACTCCACGTCGGGGCCGCCGCGCAGAAAATGATCCCAGTTGCAGAGATGTTCCGTGACCGGCATCACCAGCAAAAGCAACGAGGTAAGAAAGACCAGGAGACGACTGAACGGCCGGCTCCACTGGCTGCAGTCTCTTGTCCCCCAGTAGCACGGGTTGCAGATGGTTCTCAATGCGCCCCTCACATCATTCGCCGTCACGCCGGCGTCATTCAGCCCTCGATTCAGCGTGACACATTCGGCATGGCATGTCGAGCCATCGGCTCCGGGAATGGCTGTTAGCGCGGCTGCACAGCCATAGAATGTCTGAATGATGATCCGACCCTGCTTCCTCGTCGTCGACCAGGAGCACTCAGGCAGCATTTCGACCCGCAAGCTTGTCATTGAGACGGCGAAGTTCAACGTCATGACGGCATACAGCGGCGCGGAAGCGATCCAGACCCTGACAAAATTTCCCGCAGTCGACGGTGTGGTCCTCGATGCTGGCGTCAGAGATCTGCCGTGCAGTTTGCTCGTCAAGCAAATTAAGGAAAACCGGCCGGGCTTACCCGTCGTAGTTGTGGGCACACTTGGGTACGATTTCTGCGCTGGAGCGGATCATTACCTGGAGACTTTTGATCCGAGCAGATTGCTGAATCTCTTGCAAAAGCTCGAGCCGGAACGGACCGCGCTGATCCTCGAAAAGGATGAAAAGCTCAGCAAGCCCGACGCCTGATTTCTTCTCTCCGTTTAAAGGGCCTCTGCCACAACCCTCTGCGGCTTTCGACATGATGCCTGCCAGGCGTACTCGTGGGCTTTCTCGAGGACCTTCTCCGACCGCAGACTGAACTCCAAGCTCACTCTCGCCCTCCGTGATTCAATGAAAAGAAAAAGGAAAGTCCAGTGCCACTGAATTGCGGAATCGTCGGCTTGCCCAATGTCGGCAAGAGCACCATCTTCAATGCCCTCACCTCGGCCAAAGCGCAGGCCGCGAATTACCCCTTCTGTACCATCGAGCCCAACACCGGCGTCGTCACCGTGCCCGATGAGCGGCTGACCAGAATCGCCGATCTCATCCATCCCAAAAGCCTCGTCCCCACCAGCATGGAGTTCATCGACATCGCCGGCCTGGTCGAGGGCGCATCCAAGGGCGAAGGCCTCGGCAACCAGTTCCTCGGTCACATCCGCGCCACCGATGCCATCGCGCACGTCGTCCGCTGCTTCGACGATCCCGAAGTCGTCCACGTCGCCGGGGCGGTCAATCCGCTGCACGACATCGACATCATCAACACCGAGCTGCTGCTCGCCGATCTCGACACAGTAGAAAAGCGCCACACCAAAACCGAGAAGGCCGCCAAATCCAATGACCCAAAAACTAAGGCTGAGCTGGCGGTTCTGCAAAAGCTCCTCGCCGCACTCAACGCAGGCAAGCCCGGCCGCACCGTCGAGCTCGCGCCGGACGAAAAGCCGATCGCGCGCGACCTCTTCCTGCTCACCGCCAAGCCGCAGCTCTACGTGGCGAACGTCGATGAAGCCGGACTCTCCGCGGGCAACGCCTACACCGCCGCCGTCGAGCGGCGTGCCGCCGAAGAAGGGAGCCAGGTGGTTCGCATCTGCGGTGCGCTGGAAAGTGAGATTGCGCAGCTCGAGCCCGCAGAGCGCGATGAATTCCTAGCCGGCATGGGGCTTGAAGAGCCCGGCCTTAACCGCCTCATCCACGCGGCCTATCGCCTGCTCGACCTCATCACCTACTTCACTGCCGGCGTGCAGGAGGTCCGCGCCTGGACCATCCGCCGCGGCACAAAAGCGCCCGGTGCAGCGGGTGTGATCCACTCCGACTTCGAGAAGGGCTTCATCAAAGCCGACTGCTACGCAAGCGACGACCTCTTTGCATTAGGCAGCGAGCAGGCTGTCAAGGAAAAAGGCCTGCTGCGCTCCGAAGGCAAAGAATACGTCGTCAAGGACGGCGACATCCTGTTCTTCAAGTTCAACGTCTGATGCGCGCAAGCGCCGACCGGACATCCTCTCGTTTCGCGCCAACGACGCTAGTAGACTAAAGCCGAGTGGCCCTGTAGCTCAGATGGATAGAGCAACGGTTTCCTAAACCGCAGGTCGGAAGTTCGAATCTTCCCAGGGTCACCATAAAGCCATTTAAATCAATTAAATAGACTCGATATAAGACGCCGCGCGCCTGTGCCTTTATCGGGGTGACACCTATGGTGACACCTCGTACCGGCCTTGCTATGCTCCTCAAAACAGGAGTGCGGGATGCCGAGAAAGATCACGAAAAAGGAAACCGGAGTCTATGAAAAAGAGCCGGGCTGCGGGGTTTGGTGGATACGATTCAAATCCAACGGAGTGACACGTCGCGAGAAGATCGGCAGGCGCGGTGATGCCATCGCCGCATATAAGGATAGGAAGACTTCTATCCTCCGTGGAGAGAAGCTGCCGGCGACGATGAAGAATCGCGGCATCCGGCTTCGCGAGATCGGACAGGATGCAATTGACTGGTACATTCGCACTGCCAAGAAAGACCTCAGGACCTTCAGTCAACGGATGACGGCGGTGATGGATTCTCCCCTCGGAGTGAAGGCAGCGAATGACATCACTCACGAGGATATCGACCGTTGGATCAACGGACATGACAGCTGGTCACCCGCCACTCGCAATCGCTACAAGACGACTATCAGCCGCGCCTACTCCCTGGCCATGAAATCTCATAAGGTTAGAACCAATCCCGCTCGGCTTGTGGACCATCAAGATGAGAATAACGAACGTGTTCGGTGGTTAACTCCAGCGGAGGAGAAGCGACTTAAGGCAGCTGTTGCCAGGA
>JAUTWX010000230.1 GCA_030838385.1 Acidobacteriaceae bacterium | reverse complement strand
GAAGATTACCTGGTGGTTCGACCACCACCTGAGCGCCTTTCTGACGCCGCAGGACCATGAGGACTACCGCCGCGGCATGGCCGACGGACGGTATGCGATGCGGCGCTTTTACGACCCGAGCTATACCTCCTGTGCTGGCTTTCTGACACACATCGCGTCGACCCGCTTCGGCTTCGATGCGGCACCGGTGGCCGAGCTGGTGAAGTGGGCGGACATTGTGGACGGCGCGCTGTATGAGAGCGCGGAGTCGGCAGTGGAGATGGCCGAGCCGGCGATGAAGCTGACGCTGATTATCGAATCGACGGCGGACCCGGAATTGATCCCGCGGATGATTCCTCTGCTGACCGAAGAGCCGCTGGCTGCGGTGCTCGAGGAGCCGTTTATCGCGCCGCTGCTGCCGCCGCTGCTGGAGCGCCACGCGGAGGGGGTGAAGCTGATCCGCGAGCGGGCCGAGTGCAAGGACGGCACGATCTACTTCGACATTACGGATCGCCAGCTCGAGGGCTACAACAAGTTCATCCCGTACTTCCTGCACCCGGAGGCGACGTACAACATCGGGCTGAGCAAGTCGAGCTTCCGGACCAAGGTGGCGGTGGGGTCGAATCCGTGGACCAAGCGGAGGCCGGACGAGATGGTGAACCTAGCGACGATCTGCGAGCGTTATGGTGGTGGCGGACATGCGCGGGTGGGGGCGATCTCGTTTCCGCCGGACCGGTCGGATGATGCGCGCGCGGCGGCGGCGACGATTGTGGCGGAACTGCGGGCGCATGAGCGGGACTTATCGTCCGGGTGATCGCGCCAGTGGCGCGGGACTGGCCGTCCCGGCACATGCGCCTTCGGCGCGATGTTCTGGGTTCGCTTCCTTTGGTCGCTTCACGGCGGGAGTTGTGGGTGACCATGGCAAACTGCAGGTCCTTCGCTTCGCTCAGGATGACAGACTCTGATGCGGGACTGGCCGTCCGGGCGGATGCGCCTTCGGCGCGGGCTGTGGGGTTCGCTTCCTTTGGTCGTTCACAACTGGATTTGTGGGTGACCATTGCAGTGTGAACGGCGCGCAATCGCATGCGGCAGCGGCGGAGACGGCTTGCGGCCTCTGGGTCGATGGGCAGGCCGGCGCGGATGCGGACGAGGTTGCCGATCAGCTCGGTGTTGCGGCGAACGAAGCGGAGCTGGCGGCGGAGCTCCTGCTCTGCGTCGGTCACGTTACCCGTACCCCCTCCCCCCTCCCGGTGCGGGAGGGTGCGGTATAAACCGTGCCGAATCATGAGGATATGGACTGTTCCGAGCATCAAATTAGTCTTTCTAAAGGGCTTATCGCTAAATTTGTCCAGCCATTGGAGTTAGAGGCGAGCCTGTTCTTCGCGCCAAAAGGAAAAGCCACCGCAACGGTGGCTTTTGTTCTCTGCAATCTGTGACTGGAACTGTATCTATTTTTAGAGTAGCAAATTGGTGGGTGTGAAATGGCAGGAATTTGCGGTGTTTCCCAAGGTGGGCATTACCTTCTTTGGTGGTGGGGGCAAGATGCTTTGCACTGTACCCACATCTCTTTCGAGATGTGGGGCACCCGGCGTGCACCGACGGCAGCCAGACCGATCATCAAGCCGAGGGGAAGACCTTGCCCGCCCAGGGGCCTATTTCGAACTCGCTTCCGGGCGCAACGGTCCGATTGGATCGTTTTGGATGGCCTTTATCGCTGGTTCGATGGCGAATGCCATGATGAAACCGGAGTTTGCGTTGACGATTTCGTTCCCTGACTCTTTCGATTCTTCCCCTGGCAACTTAGGGGAGGGTGGAATAGAGCTTGTCTGTTTCTCGTGGGGATTCGGGGCTGGTAAGACTTCCAAGGGCTCCTGATGGAACCCTGAAATAACGGCGAATACCTCCTGGTTTGGTCCGGTCGCGTATAAAACCGGTCCTCCTGAGAAGCCTTCGTTGTTGATGCCGTCGAGGACCCAAATTCCTATTCCTTTTTCTTGAAGCTGTGCAGATGGGGTGCAGTGCTTTACGTAAGGCAGCCATACCCAATTCTTTTTATTCGGGTCCTTTGCATCCTGAAACTGTGTCTTCCAGCCGCCCCCGTATGGGAATCCCAAGAACTCACAGTCTCCTCCGAGACCAACGCCATTAGCTCCTGCCCTCAGAGTGAAATCACGCCGGTAGTCGAGCAACAGATGGTCGGGAACAAGTACGAGAATGTCGATGTCTTTTCCAGGGTCGATCACGGTGAAGGTCTCGGTCATCCAATGCAGATCGTGACCCTCGTCGCCATCGCCAATCTGCGAAAGAATGTTTGCTTGTACCGTTTTCGTGTTGAACACACCGGCAGGACCAGTCTTGATGCCGGTGAACATGTGCTTCGCCGTAATCCAGTACTCACGATTGTCTACATCAATTGAAAATGTGGTTCCACGTCCGAAGTTCGTCGCGATCATAAAGGTGCGGAGCAGCGCATTGTTCGTGGCTTGCGCGGATTGGCCGAGGGAGTGTCCGCTGAAGGACATAATTATCAAAAGAAATACAAGAGCATTCAGGCGCATTCCTACCTCCAATTCTGTACTCAGAACGCGCTCGGGTCCGGTTCTTGCATGAAGAGTACATACTTTTCGAGAACAGCCGTAAGAAATAGGGCTTGCATGCCATTAAGTAGCAGAGATGCCTCAAACGAATTTGGGGCGGCGGACCATCCCAGTAGTTACTCGGGGCGAGCAAGCCAGGCCACGATCAATCTGCTATGGACATAGCCGATATCGAACGCACCGGTCAGGATCCCGGCCACGCCCAGGGTGCCAACAATCCCCGCCAGAAGACGCGGGGAAAACCGTTCCGAATCAGAACCTAGCATCATGAAAACCCCACCGCCTTGCGACTTGTTGTGGTGGAGCTTGCGGCGAGGGTAGCACAGGGATAGGCCGTAATCACCCGCGTCAACAGCGCGAGGGCCAGACCGGCTTGCGCTTTTCGAGGAAGGCGGCGATGCCTTCGCGGAAGTCGTCGGTCACGCGCAGTTCGGCGTTGATGGCGACGGCGGCGCGCAGGTTGCGGCTGACCCGTTCGATCTCCTGGCGGTGGAGCAGATGTTTGGTGGCGCGCATGGAGCACGGGCTGTTGGCCAGGAGGGATGTGGCGAGCTCGTTCATCGCGGCATCGAGCTGATCGCCGGGGACGACCCTGGTGATCAGGCCGAGCTTGTGCGCCTCGGCGGCGTCGATGGTCCGGCCAGTGAGGAGCAGGTCGCGTGCCTGCTTCTCGCCCACCTGCAACAGCAGGAACGACGAGACGATGGCGGGGACGAAGCCGATCTTCACTTCGGTGTATCCGAAGCGCGCCTCTTCGCTGGCGAGAGTGAAGTCGCAGAGGGTGGCGAGACCCATGCCGCCGGCGAGCGCGGCGCCGCGTACTTCGGCGATGCTGGGCAGCGAGAGGCTGTAGAGGGTGCGAAAGAGCTCGGCGACGTTCATCGAGTCGAGCCGGTGCTGCTCCATGGAGCGGCCAGCCATGGCGCGCAGCTCGGAGAGGTCCAGGCCGGAACAGAAGTGTTCGCCCGCACCGCGCAGGACGACGATGCCGCAGCGGCTATCCTCCGCCACGCGCAGAGCGAGGGTCAGCTCGTGGATCATGGTCGCAGTGAGTGCGTTGCGCCGCTGCGGACGGTTCAGCGTGATGGTGAGGATGCGGCCGGCTTCGGTCTGGTTCTCTTCAACCAGGATGGTGCTGTAGTTCGCCATAACAGGAAACCTACTGTTTCACGCCTGCATAGCTTGCTGCAATGGCGCGGTTGGCGTTGAGGACTGGGGTGAGGTCCTGAAGAGCGGGAAGCTGTGCGCCGAGCCCGGCCAGCACGGCAAGCGCGGTTTCCGTGGGCACGTTGCCGACCAGGACGTCCTGCGCGAAGGGGCATCCGCCGAGGCCGCCGAGTGCGGAGTCGAAGCGGCGGCAGCCGGCGCGATAGGCAGCGAAGATCTTCGCTGCGGCTTCGTCCGGACGCGCGTGCAGGTGGACGCCCAGCTCGATCTCCTGGGTGTTCGCGACGACCGCGGTGACGACCTCTTCGATGAGCTGGGGAGTTGCGAGCCCAACGGTGTCGGCGAGCGAGATGCACTCGATGCCGGAGTCGGCGAGCAGATCGCAGGCGGCGACGACCTCATCGACGCTCCAGGGATCGCCATAGGGATTGCCGAAGGCCATCGAGATGTAGGCGACCATGTTGAGGCCGGCTTTGTAGGCGAGTGAGCCGAGGGTTTCCATGGCGTCGACGGCTTCCTCGGGGGTCTGGTGCTGATTGCGCTCGAGGAAGCCGGGCGAGATGGAGTAAGGGAAGCCGAGGGTGTTGACGCCACCGCTGTTGATGGCGCGCTCGGCGCCTTTGACATTGACGACGATGCCGATGACTTCGAGTTCGTCGGCCGTCAACGAGGGCAGATCGGCGAGCGCGAGTACCTGCTCGGAGTCGGCCATCTGCGGGACGGCCTTCGCGGAGACGAAGGAAACGGCGTCAATGTGGCGGAAGCCGGCGGTGACGAGGGCACGGAGGTAGTCGGCTTTGACCTCGTTGGGGATGGTGAGAGGCAGGCCCTGCCAGGCGTCGCGTGGGCACTCGATAATTTTGACGATGTTGCTCATTGATTGATGAGATGAGGGGGGACAGTCGAGGGTATCAAAGGACTGGCCGCCCAGGGACTGCCGTCCAGGCGATTGCGCCTGCGGCGCGAGCAGCTGGGTTCGCTCCCTTTGGTCGCTCACGTTTGGAGTTGTGGGTGATCTGACTGAATCCCACATCTCTTCGAAAGGTGGTGGATCCGGAGATGTGGGCACCCGGCCGGAGCTATAGCTGGGAGAGGATCATGACAGCGCCGACGGCCATCACGTGGATCAGCACGACAGTGGTGGCTGCGCGCAGGAAGCCGGCGGCGCGCCAGAGGATGCCGAGCAGGAAGCCATAGAGGGGAAACTGCGCGTACATCAGGACCTGAGCTACGGTGTCGGCCGTGGCATCAGGAAGGCCGAGTTGCGGCTGGTGCGCCAGCATGGCGAGCGGTGCGATGAGGCGCAGGCGGAAGAGGCCGCTGGGGCCGAGCAGGGGAGCGACTTCAGCGTAATGGACGGCGAAATATGCGGCGATGATGCCGGCCAGCACGAGCCCCCAGACGACGCCCCAGGCGAGTGGAGTTCTGCTGCGGCTCTTTTTGCGTGCGGCGGATTTTTGCCGCGGGTATGCTTCTGCGCGTGACGCCATGTCTTGAGGATAGCGGGGTTGGCTCGCGAAATGGCGCTGTGATCTATAGAGCGCACCTCGATGGTCAACGGGTTCTGATTCCCATGTCCCGACGAAGGACATGGGGCGCCGGCGGACTGACGATGCTTTGGGTATGGCATTTGTGGTATCCCACCCTTCCCCTTCGCGTTGCTCAGGGTTCAGGATGGGGCACCCGGTCATATGCAGGACGACCGGAGGAAGCTGAAGTAATTCTTTAAGTTTGCAGAACGCCGGGGTGGAAGCGCTCGATCACTGGATTGTGGGACGCGGCTTCTAGGGCGAGCAGGATAGCTTCGCGCGTCTTTGCGGGATCGAGAATGGCATCGACCCAGAGGCGCGCGGCGGCGTAGCGGCAGTCGGTTTGCGCGTCGTAGGTGGCCTGGATGCCGGCGCGGATCTCCTGTTTCTCTGCGTCCGAGAGCTTGCGGCCGCCACGCTCCAGCGTGCGGATGCGGATCTCCACCAGCGTGCCTGCGGCGGATGCGCCGGACATGACGGCGTAGCGCGCGGTGGGCCACGCGAAGATGAAGCGCGGGTCGTAGGCCTTGCCGCACATGGCGTAGTTGCCTGCGCCGAAGGAGCCGCCGACGATGACGGTGATCTTGGGGACGGTGGAGTTCGCGACGGCGGCGACCATCTTGGCGCCGGAGCGGATGATGCCGGTCCATTCGGCGTCGCGGCCGACCATGAAGCCGTTGACGTCGTGGATGAAGATCAGCGGAATGAGGTTCTGGTTGCAGTCGAGGATGAAGCGGGCGGCTTTGTCGGCGCTCTCGGCGTAGATGACGCCGCCGAACTCGACGCGCTTTTCGCCGGTGTGGCTGGTGTGCGGCTGGTGCTGCTTCTGGTTGGCGACGATGCCGACGGCGAAGCCGCCGACGCGCGCGTAGCCGCAGAGCACGGTGCGGCCATAGTCGGGCTTGTACTCGTCGAACTCGGAGCGATCGACCAGGCGCGCAATCAGCTCGTGCATGTCGTAGGTGTTGGTAGAGCCGCGCGCGGGGTCGGGATCGAGCAACGCGTAGAGATCTTCGGCGGGATACCTCGGCGCATCTTTCTCGACGTCGTAGTGAGCGCGATCGAACGGTGCGCGTGCGGGATGGCCGAGTTTGCCGACGAGGGAGCGCAGACGCGCGAGGCAGAGATGGTCGTTGGGCTCCTTGAAGTCGACGGTGCCGGAGATTTCGGCGTGCATGGTCGCGCCACCTAGTTCTTCGGCTGAATATTTTTGCCCGATGGCGGCTTCGACGAGTGCGGGGCCGGCGAGAAAGAGGCCGCTGCCTTCGGTCATCAGGACGTGATCGGTCATGACCGGCAGATACGCGCCGCCGGCGACGCACATGCCCATGATGGCGGTGATCTGGGGGATGCCCATGGCAGACATGCGCGCGTTGTTGCGGAAGATGCGGCCGAAGTCGTCCTGGTCGGGGAAGACGTCCTCCTGCAGCGGGAGGAAGATGCCGGAGGAGTCCACGAGATAGAGGGTGGGGAGATGGTTCTCCATCGCGATGTGCTGCGCGCGGAGGACCTTCTTCGCCGTCATGGGGAAGAAGGCGCCGGCCTTTACGGTGGCGTCGTTGGCAACGATCATGCACAGGCGGCCCGAGACGCGGCCGAGTCCGCAGACGACGCCGGCGGCGGGGGCACCACCCCACTCGTCGTACATGCCAAACCCCGCGTACGCAGCGAGTTCAAAAAGATCGCTGCCGGGATCGAGGAGAAGGGCGAGGCGTTCGCGCGCGGTGAGGCGCTGCTTGGCGTGCTGCGCTTCGATGGCTTTTGCTCCGCCGCCTTCGCGGATGGTGGTCTCCTGCTGCGCGAGGGCGGTGAGCAGCGCGCGCATGCCGGTGGCGTTGGATTGCTGACGTTTGGCTTTTGGGTCGAGCTTTGAGGGGAGGGTGGTGTTCAGCGCAGTCGATTGAGGCGACGTGGACGGGTTGTCGATGCTGGCCATGGGAGACTGGCCAGCATAGCAGCATCGTGGCGGGTGGGTGCCGAGCAGTCTTCAATGCAAGGGCCGTTCCGAAGTTGCGTCGTGTGGCCCGTCGATATGATACAGGGAGAGTTCCTCGCCGCTCAGGAGGGCGAGCCGGGTTCCGGATTCGTTGAGCGCGAAGCTTTGCCGATTGACTGCGCCGTTGGTGGAGCGGGTCGCGAAAAGGCGGTGGCCATCGGAGATGCGATACACCGAGACCGCGACATTCTGAAAATCTGAGGCGACGATTCCCTGACCAAAGTCGACCGGATGGGATGCCTGGGCAATGCCGATGGCGAAGACGCCGGCGCCTGTCGGCGCATCCGCGTGTTGCAGAAGCCCGTTGCTGGGGACATTTCCGGTAAGGAGTGTTCTGCCATTCGATCGGATAATTTTGTACCAGGCGCGGGTTTGCTCCAGCGAGCAGCCGACGAGGAGGATGAGGTTGGTGGGAAGCGTCTCGACGCGAAGGGGACAACCCGAATCCACACGCGCGATCTGGCGCGACTTGGCATCCCAGTTCGATTCGCTGACGGTCCATCTATCTCGTAAGCCGCGTTCGGTCACGATCAATCCTGTATCCAGAACTTCTGACAACATGGGCCAGGTCTGGAGACGCCTGGTGGTTTCGACATTCAGCTGGCCGTCGAGTAGCGTCAGGTCGAAGTCCTCATCCACTGGCTGCTCCGGTCCGACAAATTCGGCGAGACGACGATGTTGTTCCGGGCTATGACGCTCATGCGTGACGACGGCCACGATGAGATGGCGGGAGGGGGACACACGCAGGAAATGCACATCGCCCAGCGGCGTCCATTGCCGTTCCACGGCAAATCCGGGCCCGTACACCACTAATCTGTCACCCACCTGGGCGAGTATGCGGCCGCCGTCGAGCGGCCACAGATAGGGACCCTCACCCGGAACGCGCCAGTCCTCTGCGCGAATGATTTTGCCGGTCGTGATGGAGAAGAGCAGGGCACGGATGATGCGGGGATTCGCGAGCCGCGCGGATTCATCCTGCGAACGCGCGATCAAAGGATGTGCATTGAAGATGATCAGCAGTTGATCGTCTCCGAGAAAGCGGACTGCCGCATCTTCGGCCAGCGATCGCAGTACACGGTTTCCCCGGACCCTGAAGCCGAAGGCATGGAGCGACAGCGTTCGCTCGAGCTGACTATCAACTAGGGCAGCAGGGCTATCCGCAAAGGCGCAGCCGGTCTCAACACACTTCTCGATCTCGACATCCTCACGGACTGGAGGCGGTAGTGGCTCGGCGGGCGGGATGCCAACTGCAGCGCGAGCCGCCTCGGGAAAGTGTGAAGCTACAGGGCGCGGCGCGAACTGGAGGACAAGGAGAAACCGGGTGCCGGGGTCGATGAGCAACTGGGTTGACGAGGAGAGTGTGGTTGGATCGGTCGTCAAGACCGGGAGAGTGAGCTTGACGCCGGGGAAGCCGCGCGTCTCCGCGACTCGAAGCGAATGCGGGGTAGAAGAGGAAGGAGAGAGATTGCCGACG
>JAUTWX010000196.1 GCA_030838385.1 Acidobacteriaceae bacterium | reverse complement strand
CAGCCTATCAGCGCCTGGGACTGGCCGATCAATACCGCTTGCTGAATCCAGCAGAGGTAATGACGCGCATCCGGGCAACGAATGTTCATGGCGGCCTTTACACGCCCGATGGCGCGAGCCTGCATCCGGGGCGCCTGGTACGCGGGTTGGCGCGAGCAGTGGAGGCGCGGGGCGGCGTGATCTACGAGCAGACCGCGATTATTGACTATTGCGCTGGAGTACGCCCGAGCTTCCGCACGGCCGGCGGCGAGGTCACGGCACGCAAGGCGATCGTGGTGGCAGGCGAGGCTTACATGACGCGGATGAAGCGGCTGCATCGAGCGCTGCTTCCGGCCTATTCATTGATCTGTCTGACGGAGCCGCTGACTGCTGCACAGTGGGCCGAGATTGGCTGGGAGAATGGTGAGAATGTCGCGTCGGCGCGTAACACGGTGGTCTATCTCACGAAGACGCCCGACGGTCGAATCCTGTTCGGCAGCCGTGGCGCGCCTTATATCTTCGGCTCAAGGATCAGTGATGCACAGGACCGACACGAAGAGACAATTGCCATGATTCAGCGCTCGCTCGTGGAGTGGTTTCCCATGCTGGATGGCATTCGATTCACTCATGCATGGGGAGGTCCAGTCGGAATGCCGCAAGACTGGACGCCTTCGATTCGCTTCGATTCCGAGTCGCGGATTGGCTTCGCGGGCGGCTACACCGGGCAGGGGGTTGTGCTGAGCAATCTTGCCGGACAGATGCTGGCGGGGAGAATCACAGGCGTGACGACAGGCTATGAGACACTCCCGGTAGCTGGGCACAGATCGCCGAATTGGATTCCCGAGCCCCTGCGCTGGATGGTGGTGCGATATATGCAGAATGCATTTCTGCGCATCGACGAGGCGCAGGAGTCAGGCAAGGACAAGCCCGCCGACGCGTGGATCGCCGAGTCCCTGGGACGACATTGAGCTGGAGGAACGTTGCTGTGACCAAATATATCGAAGAACTAAAAGGTGTCGAGCCATTCGCAACCACTGCGATGGATCATCAGTGGTTGCCCTTTACACCGAACCGCGACTTCCTCCAGGATCCACGCATGTTTGCCGGAGCTCGCGGTCTCTACTATTACGGCCCGGACGGCAAAGCAATCCTGGATGGATCGTCCGGTCTATTTACGACGCCCGCGGGACATGGGCGAGTCGAGATAGCGGATGCAGTAAGGAACCAGATACTCGAACTCGATTTCACATCGAGTTTTCTTCGCTCACACGAGAAGTCATTTACCGTCGCCAGCCGGCTTGCGCAACTGTTGCCGCGTGGTCTGGACACACTGTTCTTCGTCAGCTCCGGCTCTGAGGCTATAGATACCGCGATGAAGCTGGCGCTGGCCTATCACCGGGCGCGGGGCGAAGCATCGCGTGCCCTCTTCGTCTCGCGCGAGCGCAGCTTTCACGGCGTGAATGTGGGTGGCTCGATGCTTGGCGGCATCGCCAACAATCGCCGTAGCTTTCAGGCTTCGGGCGTTCCAGTTGTCCATATGCGGCACACCTACACAGCGGATCGCTTTATCCCAGGTCAGCCGAAGACCGGAGTTGATCTGGCAGATGACCTGTTGCGCTTCGTTGAACTATATGGAGCGGAGAATATTGCTGCCTGCTTTGTTGAACCCATCGCCGGTTCGACCGGTGTTCTGGTACCGCCAGTCGGTTACCTGGACCGGCTTCGAGACATATGCACGCAGTATGGAATTCTGCTGGTGTTCGATGAAGTTATTTGTGGCTTTGGACGCACCGGCAAGCCCTTTGCGGCGCAGAGCTTTGGCGTGACGCCCGACATGATTACGATGGCGAAGGCGATTACGAATGGCAACATACCCATGGGTGCAGTGGCCATCGATCGAGGTATCCATGCCACTATGATGGATCGTGCGGCGCAGCATGCGATTGAATTCTTCCATGGATACACCTGGTCCGGCCATCCAGTGGCATGCGCTGCCGCTCTCGCGACCCTGGATATCTATCAGTCGGAAAATCTGTTTACGCGTGCCGAGGAGTTATCAGGCTACTTCCTCAAAGGGGCATTTGGTCTCGCCGAGGTGCGGGGTGTGTCGGATGTGCGCGGCTACGGCATGCTGGCCGGCGTCGATATAGATCCCGCCATCGTTGGCATGAATGGATATGAGCTGCAGAAGCGCCTTTACGATCACGGTCTGCACATCAAGACCACCGGAAATACCGCCATTCTGGCTCCTCCGTTCATCGTGGAGAAGAAGGATCTCGACTTCATCGTTGACACGATCCGAGCCGTTCTGACGGGCACGGCATAGCCTTTCCTGATCAGATCCGTCGCCTGCGTACACCTGAGACAAGCGTGCCCGCAGCGAGCAGACCCAGATAGAGAAAGGGCAGCCAGTTGTTGGGCGGCGGTGCCGAGAGGTCGAGAGACAGCCACAGCGTGCCGCCGATGATGATGAGCGCACCGGCTGCAATGAGGACGGCACTCGCCGATAGTAGGCCTTGCTTGCGAAGCTTGATAGGTGCCGCGAAGCAGGCCAGACCGTAGGCAGTGAGGAAGCCGTAGGTAGCGACGGTGCCAATCCAGCCATTGAGGTCGAAAGGATTGACTCCGCGCAAGCAGAGAAGGACGGCGGGAATGAGTGCTGCTGCGGCCACGGCGATCACAGCAGCGTGCGGCGTCTGGTGGCGCTCATGCGCCTTTCCGCAACGGCGAAGCGCGTGGCCGTCGCGGCTCATCAGAAAGAGTGTTCGCGCGCCCGCCGTGATGCTGGCCAGTGCACAGGCAAAGAAGCTGATGGCGGAGCCGGCGGCGAGGAGTGGCGCCAGCAGCGGTACGCCGCGCAGCTTCGCCATTACCTGGAGTGGCGCACCGGCAGCGGCGAGATTGTCCAAACGACCATCCAGCGCGAGGTTTTCCGCATACGCAGACACCAGAAAGAAAATCCCTGAAAATAGGGCGGTCGCCCACACCGCTCGTGGAATTGTGCGCAGCGGGTTCGCAGCCTCAGCTCCCATGGATGTTGCGCTCTCGAAGCCGACAAAACTGAAGATTGCCAGGACCATGCCGCTCTGTACTTGATGCGCCGAGAAGTGCGTCAACGCTAGCTGGGCGGCGTCATAGTGAAGTACAGTGCCGCGACCGGGCAGGAGAAAAAGCACGAGGATCAATGCGATCGAGGCGGCTTCGGTCCACAGCATCAGACGGGCCGAGAGCCGGACATCCCGGTACGCCAGGATGCAGGCTACGCCGAGTCCGATGGCCGTGGTGATAGACGAGAACGCGATGGACGGCTGAGACGATCCGCCAACCAGCGCGTGGAGATAGTTCGTCAGTCCTCCCGTCACGGCAGCCGCGGTGCCGGCATATGCAATCAGGAGAGACCAACCGGCGACAACGCTTGGCCAGCGGCCGAATTGTTCATGAACGAAGCCATACAGGGACCCAGGAGACGACGATGATCGTGCAAGCACGTTGATGTTCAGCGCTATGAGAACAACGCCAACCGTCGCCAGCAAGAACACCAGCCACGCAGCCTTGCCGGAACTCGCTATGACCAGCGGTACGACCATTGCCGGTCCGGCGGTAGGGGCGATATTCGCCAGCGACTGCGCGATGATCTCGATCTGCGACAGTACGCCGGACCTGAGTCCGTAGTCCTTAGACGGCGGCTCCTGCATGAGCGAAGGGGGCATAGTGTGGATCCGGAGTATATACGCTAGCATCCAGCCGCACTTCAGCGCGGATATTTCGGCCGTAAGCAATTGAAGTGACAGTTCGTTCGTGGGCGCGATCCCCCGCTTTAGAGAAGCGTTGCCGAGGGAGAGCACATTCAGGCTCCCATACGCTTGACAAGCAAGAGTGCTGGGTTATGATAGCGACCAAGCAACTTCACGCTGAATTGGCAGCCACGCCTCTACCACGTTGTAAGTCGAACGTTTGGCCTGCTCACCGTGCGATGT
>JAUTWX010000170.1 GCA_030838385.1 Acidobacteriaceae bacterium | reverse complement strand
TGAGACCAAGCACAAGCATGATGCGGGCGCGCTGCGGGGCCGGCTTGTCAAAGAGCTTGCCGAAGATGTAGCCCAGTGCCATAACTCAGACCAACGGTATAAGAGGGAAAAGCACGAAGAAGTGGGTGTGTGGGAGGACGCCTTTGCGGTGGAGAACCATCCATAGCCAACCGAAGTTGCCGAAGTGCGCCGGCTTTACCTGATCGAAGAGGTCGTGGAAGAGAACGAGTGCGAGGCCAATGGCGAGCGTCACTTTGTCCGGCAGACGAATGAGGAGCGCGAGCAGGATCATGGAGCAACCGATGGACCAGATGATGCCGCCCATCTGCCAGAAGGTGAAGGTCCAGGCGTACTCGATGATGGTGAACTCCAGGAGCACGAGCCAGAGCCCGCGGGTCCAGAGGAAGCGTGACGTCGCGCTTACGGAATTGGTCTTGCGCCGCAGCAGGTATGCGCCGGTGCCCGCGAGAAAGAAGAACAGTGGCGCGCAGAAGTGCGTGATCCAGCGGGTGAAGAAGAGCGCGGGGAAGGTGTGGGTGATGTCTTCCGGGGCGAACGGGATGTTGGTGAGGAAGTCCCGCGAATGATCGATCGCCATGATGACCATGACGAGGCCACGCATGAAGTCGACGGAGAGGAGGCGGGAGCTTTGGCCCGGCGCGCTGCGATCCCATTGGGCCGCGGGCGTGGTCTTCACTGCTGCTTCGACGTCGGACATACGCCCTCCTTACCGTCGAGACATGATTGTCCAGCAACGACGTCCGGGCAAGGACCTTTAGACCGACTTCCAGAATTTGTGGCGGCGGGCTTCCCACTCTTCGGTAGAGAAGAGACGGGGCCCGACTTCGATGAGGCGCGGCAGCATGTTGAAGATGGAGACCTGGGTCCACATCTTGCCGTCGCGGGTGCGGAAGCCCTTCTCGTTGAGGTCGCTGGCGATGCTGGAGAAAGGGAAATCCTGCACCAGCAGATCCATCATCTGGATCAGGATCTGGTTCTCGCGGAGATCGACTTCGAGGCGGGTGCAGTCGTCAGAGATGCGCAGGCCGTAAGGGATGTCGTCGCGGAAGGCGCCTTCGGTGGGCGCTTCGTTGGCGGGCAGCTCGCGCCGCCACTCGATGGAGACTAGCTGCCATCCGGAGGCGGTGCGCTCCTGCAGGATGGATGGGTTGAAGGGCCCGGAGATGACATCGCGTATCCGCTCGAACTGCGCCATTGGTGCCTCCGTTGTGAGGGCAGACTTTGTCGACCACTTCTAGTAGCAATCGACTCACCAATTCCGAAAATCATGGAAGAAGCCGCATTTACGGCCCGATCTATAGCCGCCTCGCGATCATGATCGGGCATTCAGTGTTCGGGATTGCGCATCGCTGTTCAATTCCGGACATGGTTTTCCTCGCAACTATGGGCTTCCCGGCTACCAAGTGTAATGAACGGTGTAGGTGATGGTGGCGGCGGACTCGGGCTTGACCTGGACAGGAAACTCGATGGTGTTGGAGTCGCGCTTGGCGTAGTCGGCGGACTTCTGCGTGATCTCCCAGTTGGCCGCGCGGTAAAGGTGCTCGATGACGTGGACGATGACCGGCTGCTCCTTCTGGTTTTTCAGCTCGATGGAAAAGGTCTCGTCGATGACACGGCCGGCATGGTTGGAGTGGAAGTCGGTCTGGATGCGCTTGCCGGTGATGTCGAAGGCGTCCCCGGTAACGAAGCGTATCTTCTCGTTGCGCGGAGTGTGGCTGATGGTGGCTTCGCCAGCGAACTGCACAGCGCCGCTTTTATCACGGCGATAGAGGCGGAGGCGGCCGGCCGGCATCGGGATGCCGAGATGGTTTGCGGTGGAGTTTGTGAATTCGTTGACGACGGTGACGCGCGGATCGCCAACAAGACCGTAGGTGCGATCCATGTATGCACCGCCAGCGCCGGAGTAGATGTTGAAGCCGGCATTCGGTTCGAATTCATACCGCCGGGTGACGGGAACTGCATTCACGGTGAGGAACTCTACCTGCTTGGTCTCACCGTTGTGCAGTGACGTGGTGCGGTTGAGATCGTAGAGGTGGAAGTCGTCGAAGTTCTGCTGGGTGACGGCGGGAACGGCCTTCAGGGTAAAGCCATTTCCAGTTCCCATTCCCCCGATCGCAGCGACCGCCTCGTTTTGAATTTTGGCAACGTTGCCGGCGACGAGCTGGATGCTGGCTGCTGGGAAATCTACACCGCAGTTGTTCTGCATGGTGATCCAGCCGACCAGGTCCATCGGTTCGGTTGCGCTGCCTCCGGTGCCGGAGCTGGCGACGAGGTTGTAGGTAGCCGACCAGGTGAAGCCGCCGGTGACATAGCTGAGCTCGGCAGGAAAGCTGGCAGCGTGCTCGGAGGCAATCTGCCAGCGCAGCGTGGGCTTGAGCAGCAGTCCGTTGGTGGTGGCGGGAAAGAGCGGCGTGCCGGGTAACTGGAACTGCATTTTGCCATCGACTTCGACGAGCGGCGGCGAGGCTCGCAGGATCTTGCCCTGCACCAGGATGGGCGTCTGCACGTGGGTCTTGTCGTCGACGTACGTGTTGGTCTGGAAGTCGATGGTCTGGCCTTCGTACTTCTGCAGCAGCCACTCCTGACTGACGATGGCGGCGTCATAGTTCTGCTCGACGACGGAGAAGATGTGTTTGCCGGTGGGATCGCGAAGGACGACAGAGTCGGGCTCGAGCTGGCTGGTGACCTCGGTGGTAGTGACTTCATTCGTACCCGGCTTGAGCGCGAGATCGACCGAGGTTCGGGCGACGGCGAAGTTCTGGTTGTAGATGGTGAGCGACACCGGCGCGCTGGCTTCCTGTGGTGCTTGTGGAATGGCGAGAACGAGCGCGGTTACCACCAAGGCAAGAAATTTGTGCATCGGACAGGGATCTCCTTCAACAGAAATGAATACGCTGCTGGCGGGAGGGGAGGATGCAGAGTGTTGCCCGTTGGAGGATTAGACACCGGTGCCGGCCGTCCGGCACACGGATTCGCTGTGCTAGAGCGAGACCAACGCGATGAGCACAGCGGCGACGCCCATCAGCAGGCTCATCGGGTCGGTGAGTGCGAAGACGACGGGGTCCTCGTCGAGCTCGCCGCGGGAGGCGAGGAGCCAGACGCGGCAGAGCCAGAGGATGAGCAAAGGGGCCATGAGCCACATGCGGTCATGGTGGTGGTAGAGGCTGAGCACGTCCGGCTGGCCGATGTAGACGGAGAGAACCACCACCGAGGCGAAGGCGCTGGAGGTGCCAAAGGAGCGGATCTGCTCGATGTCATTGAGCAGGTAGCCGCGGCCGTTGGAGAGCTGCGCGCCGGCACTGCGGACATTCTGTAATTCGCTGAAGCGCTTCACCATGGCAAGCGAGAGAAAGATGAAGATGGCGAAGGCGGCGAGCCAGGGGGAGATGAAGGTCTTGGTCGCGGCGGCACCGGCGAGCATGCGCAAGGTGTAGAGCGCGGAGAGGATGACCACGTCGAGGATGACGATGCGCTTGAGCGCGAGCGAGTACGCGAGCGTGGTGACGAGATAGAAGATGAGCCAGCCGAGAAAGCCGTGCGGCAGACGAAACACCGCCCCGGTGAAGGAGGCGGCGAGAAAGACGGCGGCGATGGCTATGCCGAGACCGGCGGATAGATTGCCGGAGGCGAAGGCGCGTTTGCGCTTGCGCGGGTGCTGGCGGTCGGCCTCGATGTCGAGCAGGTCGTTGACGATGTAGGTGGCCGAGGCGCAGAGCGAGAAGCAGACGAACGCGATGGCAGCCGCAAGAACGACCGGGCCCTGAAGGTGGTGCGCGAGCAGCAGCGGCAGAAAGATGAGCGCGTTCTTGGCCCACTGGTGGACGCGGATGGCCTTGAGGAAAGTGCGGAGGCCGTTGGCGCGGTCGGTAAAGGTGCGTTGCGGCTTGAGGCCACGGGCGCGCAGGGCCATGCGCAGACCGAGGTCGGGGTTGGCGAGCATGGGGGTAGCGGCGGCGGAAAGCAGCGGCAGGTCCGGGCGCGCGTTGCCGATGTAGTCGAAATCGCCGGCGAAACGGCTGCGGAAGCCGGCGAGCTTATTGGAGCCGATGAGGTTGGTGGTGCCGTCGGACGAGAGCACGCCCTCGAAGATGTTGAGATGCCGGGCGATGCGGTCGGCGAGCCCGGCGTCCGCACCGGTGGCGAGATAGAGCTTGCGGCCGTCGCCACGCTGCGCCATCAGGTATTCGAGCAGAGGACGGTTGTAGGGCAGGTGCTCCACGTCCAGGGTGACGCGCGCCGTGACCTCGCGCTTGAGATTGGCCTTGCCGCGCAGCGCCCAGAGCGGGGTCTTGAGGGCATCCAGCGGGCGGCTGCGGACGAGCAGCAGCAACGAGTCGACCAGCGTGTCCGACTTGACGAGGGTGCCGTCGAGGTCGACGCAGAGGGGACGTTCGAGAGCTGCGGGTGCGGTGGTCGCCATGCGGCTCCTGATGGGGTTTGCTGAACTTGGCCCTGCTGAACTGGGGCTCTGCTGAACTGGCGCGCGCTGGGGGAAGGATATCAAAGGGATCCTCTGGGGGATTCTCCGGGGGATTCTCTGGGGGATTCTCCGGGGGAGTCCCGGGAGATTTCCCGGGAACCGAAAACGCGATCTGCCGTATTAGTAAGTACAGGTACGAATGTAAGAACCATGAAGATCATGCTGGCTGGGGCTTCCGGTGCGATGGGGCGGGCGTTGATACCGCTGCTGATTCGCGCCGGCCATGACGTGGTGGGGATGGTGCAGCGTCCGCGCAGCGCGGAGGTGGTGCACGCGCTGGGGGCAGAGCCGCGGACGGTGGATGCACTCGATGCCAGCGCGGTGCTGAGCTGCTTTCGCGAGACGCGGCCGCAGATGGTCATTCACCAGATCACCGCGATCCCAGCGGCGCTGGACATGCGGCACTTCGATCGCGACTTTGCGCTGACCAACCTGTTGCGTACCGAAGGGACGCGCAACCTGCTGGCGGCCGCGGTGGATGTGGGGGCAACGCACTTCCTGGCGCAGAGCTTTGCCGGCTGGACGTATGGGCGCTCGCGCAACGGCTCTAAAAAGAAACCCGGAGCAACGAAGCCCGGGGCAAAACTCAAAACGGAAGAGGACGCGTTTGATCCCGATCCTCCAGCGAAACTGCGCGGCACGCTCGACGCGCTGAAGTCGCTGGAGCGAGCCGTGCTGTCGGAGTCGCGTATCACTGGGACTGTGTTGCGCTACGGGGCATTCTATGGCCCGCATACTTCGATTGCGAAGGATGGCTCGATCGTGCAGGCGGTACGGCGGCGAAAGTTGCCGCTGGTGGGTGAGGGCGCGGGGGTCTGGTCGTTTGTGCACATTGAGGACGCGGCGAGCGCCACGGCTGCGGCCGTCGATTCAGGACGGGGCGGTGTTTACAACGTGGTCGATGACGAGCCGGCTCCGGCCTCGGAATGGCTGTCGTTTCTTGCGCACTGCGCCCATGCACAGCCGCCGCGCCAAGTGTCTACGTGGATGGCGCGGCTGTTGATCGGCGAGCATGTGGTCGCGGTGATGAACGAGATCCGCGGCGTGTCGAATGCGAAGATCAAGCGCGAGCTGGGCTGGACACCGCGCTGGCCGAGTTGGCGGGATGGCTTTCGCGATGTCTTGAAGAATGCTTCCTTGCCTGTGCGCGAGCTTTTCGGCACATCGCAGCTCGAGTCGCCGCCGAAAGTTTGAGTCGTCCTCAGCCGGTGTATTCCTCTTCTTTCGTTTGCGCGATAGCGATGGCATGGCTGCTTTGCTGGGCTAGAACGTGGCCGAGGGCTACGGCGCCGAGGCAGAGCAGGACCGAGAGACCCATATTGAGCAATGCCTTGCCCCATGCGCCGGTGCGCAGCAGATCGTAGGTCTGCATGCTGAACGACGAGAATGTCGTGAAGCCGCCGCAGAGCCCGATCATGACAAATATTCGGACGGACTCTGGCACCTGGAAGCGGCTGCCACTGACAGTAAGCGTGCCGAAGAAACCGATGACAAAGGATCCGATGATGTTGATGAGAACGGTGGACCAGGGAAAGGTGGTGTGCTGATCAAGCACCGTGCGGCCAAGCGCATAGCGTAGGCAGCCGCCAATGGCACTACCGAACGCCACCCAGAGATAGAGATTCATTTCCTGCCTCACATGTGTCACCGCGGCGGACCGTATGTGGAGGCCGCGGTTGGTATGGGCAGGAGTTATCAGCCGGATGGCGGTCTTGAGGGATAGATCCTCAGGGGAAACTCCATTCCCCTTTACATCTAGTTTAGATCAATTCAGTTTAGAAAAGTCGCATGAACAATTAAGCATCCGCGGCGTGTAAACGCGACTCCTTAGAGTGTGGCCGCGTCTCCATTGAGTAGTGCTTTTGTTGCAAGTACTGATCGGCCGGGTACTCGGTCTTGCGGCCGGTTTATCTTTTTCTGTCTCACGGAGCGGGAAACATACATAAGTGAGGTATTTCGAATGACACGGACGCCGTTTCTTTTTGCCGCCCTCTTGCTGGGCGGAATTGCTCTGCCTGCCTTCTCTCCCCTGCTGGCCCTGGAAGCCGCTGCCAGCGGACCATCCACGATTGTGACGGTGGAACCGAAGGGCAGCGGCGAGCTAGCCGAACCGGTGCCGGCGTCCGCTGTGAAAGTAAAGGTGAACGGCAAGGACGCCGAAGTGGCGGACTGGCGCGGCTTTACGACGAATGGCACGCAGCCCAACCTGCAACTAGTACTACTCATCGACGATGGCGCGCGCTCCAGCCTGGGGCTGCACCTCGGGGAGATGCAGCGCTTCATCACTCAGCAGCCGGCGACTACCGAGGTCGCGGTGGCATACATGCGCAATGGCACCGCCCAATTGACCGGGCCGTTCACCACCAACCATGAGCAGGCGGCGCAGACGCTGCGGCTGCCGATCTCCGCGCCGGGAGTCAATGGCAGCCCGTATTTTTCTCTCAGCGATCTCCTGAAGAGGTGGCCTGCGCACAATCCGGAGGAGCGGCGCGAGGTGGTGATGATCACGGACGGCATCGACCGGTACAACGGGCTGCGTTACGATCCGTCGAACCCATATCTCGAAGCCACCATGCGCGATGCGCTGCGCAACCAGGTGGTGGTGTACG
>JAUTWX010000156.1 GCA_030838385.1 Acidobacteriaceae bacterium | reverse complement strand
TGTCGCCACCTTGGCGACAGTGAAGTGTTTCTGATGGCAGCGGTGTAGATATTCTTTGCGCAATTCAGGATCAAAGCGCACCGCGATGTTGGCCGCTTCCACCAGAAGAAATCTTAAGAGCCGGTTGCCTTGTTTGCTGATGCCACCCATCCGCTGCTTGCCTCCGGATGAGTGCTCGCGAGGGATCAATCCCAGGTAGCTGGCGACCTGCTTGCCGCGTGGAAAGCGATGCACGTCTCCCAGGGTCAGCACAAAAGCAAGTGCCGTGATTGCACCTACCCCAGGCTGGCTCATCAGCAGATGCACCTCCGGATATTCTTTAGCCACTCGCGTCACCGCATCGTTGAGCCTTTCGAGTTGACCATCCAGCATCGCCAGTAAGTGCAGCAGATCTTCCCTGCGCCGATCTGTCCATGGATCCAGAGGTAATGACGCCAGGGCGGCCCGACCCTCCGTGCTCCACAGCTTCTGCTTTTTCTGTATTCCTTGGTTTAGCATGAGGTGCTGCAATTCGTTCTTGACTCTCGTGCGTATCTGCACCAATTTGTGACGGTGGATCAGCAGTTGGCGATGGTCACGTATCTCCGCATCCGGGATCCAGATACGTGGAAACCTTCCTTCCACCAGCAACTGCAGTATGTGCTTCGCATCTCGGCGATCCGTTTTCTGCTTCCGCACATAACTGGCACGAATCTGCGCGGCATCCCCGACACATACTTCGTGACCCAGCTTCTGCAACAGTTGCACGAACCAAAGATCGTTTCCTACGGTTTCGATGCCTACCAGCGCAGGCGAAGCCATCCTCCGGTAAAATCCCTCGGCCTCTCCGCTCGTGTGCATCAGCTTGTGCTCTTCGGTCAATCCAGTCTCAGTATCGAGGATGGCGACTTGTTGGAAACTGGGATGAAAATCACAACCTACTATGATCATCGGACTCCTCCTCCCGCTGACCCTGGTCTCTAAACCAACCACAGTCTACCGGGCGCCTGCGTGAGTCTTCGCCCTTATCTAATCAGCCTTTGCTGGAGATCAGTTCTCCTGGTCATGATGAGTTGCGCGCGTGCCTGTCCTTTCAATATGGAGGTTTCGCGCAGGTGTAGACAGCCGTGAAGAAAGGATCACGATGAAGATACTTACAAGCACCTGATATGGGCTGCCCGGTACCTGAATCTGAGCGAAACAACGTGCCCACGTAGAATAGATCATGAGTTCACCAGATGCTCCCGCGATCGCATCGTCCGCAACTTCGGGGCCCGACCGCCATCCCGTCCGTTTCGACTTCGAAAATACCTATGCGCGGTTGCCGGAGCGCTTCTACGCGCGACTGGACCCGGCACCGGTAACAGCCCCGCGCTTGGTTAAGGTAAATGTAGAACTGGCCCGGAACCTCGGGCTGGATCCGGACGCGCTGGCAAGCGCGCAAGGCGTGGAGATCCTGGCCGGCAATCACGTGGCCGAGGGAGCCGAGCCTCTGGCAATCGCCTATGCCGGGCACCAGTTCGGGCATTTCGTGCCTCAGCTCGGCGATGGCCGCGCCAATCTGCTGGGGGAGGTTATGGGGCGTGACGGTGTGCGCTACGACATCCAGCTCAAAGGATCCGGCCCGACCCCATTCTCCCGCCGCGGCGACGGCAGAGCCGCGCTCGGTCCGGTCTTGCGCGAGTACATCGTGAGCGAGGCCATGGCGGCGCTAGGCGTGCCGACCACCCGGGCTCTGGCCGCGGTGACCACGGGGCAACGGGTGCTGCGCGAAACAGCCTTGCCTGGAGCCATATTGACCCGGGTAGCGGCGAGCCACCTCCGCGTGGGCACCTTCCAATATTTCGCCGCACAGGGCGACACGGAAGGGACGCGCAGGCTGGCGGACTATGCGATCAGTCGGCATTATCCTGAGTTCGCACAGGAGAAGCAGCCGTACCGCGCCCTGCTGGATGGCGTGATCGCACGGCAGGCACGCCTGGTCGCACAATGGATGCTCCTCGGCTTCATCCATGGCGTGATGAACACCGACAACACCGCCATCTCGGGCGAGACAATCGATTACGGCCCGTGCGCCTTCATAGAGGCATACGATCCGGACAAGGTGTTTAGCTCCATCGACCTTTACGGACGCTATGCCTATGGCAACCAGCCCCACATCGCACACTGGAATTTGACGCGTCTCGCCGAGGCATTGCTGCCCCTTCTGGAGCAGGAAGCGGGAGATCAAGAGGCAGCGCTGGCCTCGGCTAAGGAGGCGCTCGCCGCGTTCGAGCCGCAATTTGAGGGAGCTCGCATGGCCGGCCTGCGCCGCAAGCTTGGGCTATTCACCGACCGCGAGGGCGATGCTCGCCTTGTCCAGGATCTGCTGGAGCGCATGGCCGCCAACCGCGCCGACTTTACCTTGACCTTCCGCCGGCTGTGCGATTCCGTGGCCGGACCGGAACGCGACCAGGGAGTACGCGCGCTGTTCGCCGACCCCGGCGCTCATGACTCCTGGGCTGCTGAATGGCGCCGGCGCCTGGAAGAAGAGCCCGTTTCGTGGCAGACACGGGCGGCGATGATGCGCACGGCAAATCCGGCATTCATCCCGCGCAACCACCTGGTGGAGGCGGCCATCGATGCCGCCGTTGGGCGACAGGACTTCCAGCCGTTCGAGGATTTGCTGGACGTTATGTCGCGCCCATACGAGGACAGGCCCGTCCTAGAGCGGTACGCCACGCCAGCCCGCCCCGAGGAGTGCGTCAGGCAGACTTTTTGCGGGACGTAAGCGGCGGGACCGCGATAGGCAGGAAGTTCGAAACGCGGGCCTTCAGCAGAAGCCGTCTCGAAGCTGATGTTCCTGCCCGTTAGACTGACATGGGTGCGCGCCCATTAGAACTGTAGCTGTCGGATACAGACTATGGCTTCTTCCTAGGAACGGACCTTCAATCACTGCGATTCGCATCTCCCAAACGTGAGCGCTATATAAACCGCATCTTGTTTTGGCCTGGGCAGAGCGGCAGATTTGAGTGATGAGTACCGAAGCGTGGGCGAAGTGGCGCGAAGTAATTGCCGAACAGCAGCGAAGTGACAAAAGCGTGGCGGTATTTTACCAAGAGCGCGGACTGCGGCTGTGGCAGT
>JAUTWX010000152.1 GCA_030838385.1 Acidobacteriaceae bacterium | reverse complement strand
CGTTCCTTACCGGCTTCGGCCAGCCGGTGCAGCGCGCCTTCGCCATGGTGGCGCTCTACCTCATCGGCCGCCTGCTCTATCGCGACCGCGGCCGCCTCAACAGTCTCGGCTTCGCCGCGCTCTGCCTGCTCGTGCTCGATCCGCACGCGCTCTTCGACGCCGGCCTGGAGATGACCCTCCTCACCGTCGTCGCCGTCACTGGCATCGCCATTCCCGTCATGGAGCGCACCAGCGCGCCATTCCTCGCCGCCTCGCGCTTCATCAGCGTTATCGGCATGGACACCGCATTCGAGCCGCGCCTCGCGCAGTTCCGCGTGACGCTGCGCCTGCTCGGCGAGCATCTGGAGCCACTCATCAGCCGCCGCCCCCGCCGCACGCGCCGCGCACAGAATGCGCTCGCTCTGGCTCTTCGCTGCAGCCTGCTGCTCTTCGATCTCTGCCTCGTCTCCGCCACGATCGAGCTCGTCATGGCGCTGCCCATGGCCGCATACTTCCACCGCGTCACCACATCCGGAGTGCTCGTCAACGTCCTCATCGTCCCCGCACTTACACTCCTCCTCCCCGCCGCGCTGATCACCACGCTCGCGCTGCTTGCCTCGCCGCATATCGCGTGGCTGCCCGCGGCCGCCACCGCCGGCCTGCTGCATGCGATTCTCGCCATCGTGCGCGCCGCAAGCGCCTGGCGCCTGAGCGAATGGCGTCTTCCCGGCCCCAACATCGCCGCCACATGCGCCGGTCTTGCTCTGCTCGTCCTTGCCGTATGGCTCGTTCGCGCACGCAGCCGTTTCGCAATCCCCATCGGCGCAGCCGCGCTCATCGCAGCAGCCGTCTGCGCGCTCATGCCGCACAACATCTCCCGCCGTCCAGGCACGCTCGAGATCAGTGCCATCGACGTCGGCCAGGGCGACGCCATCTTCGTCGTCTCCCCCGACGGCCACACCATGCTGATCGACGCCGGCGGCCCCACCGGCGGTGCGACCCATGCAGGCAAATTCGACATCGGTGAAGATGTCGTCTCGCCCTACCTGTGGAGCCGCCACGTTCGCCAACTGGACATCGTCGCCCTTACCCACGCCCACAGCGACCACATGGGCGGCATGCCCGCCGTGCTGCGCAACTTCCGCCCGCGCGAGCTCTGGGTCGGCCACAACCCACCCATCCCTGCCTACCAGCAACTGCTCCGCGAAGCTGCATCGCTCGGCATCAGGGTCCGATCTTTCTCTGCCGGCGACGTTATGCCCTTCGGCGACGCCACAGTGCACGTCCTCGCACCCGCGCCCGGCTATCAGCCCCGCGACTCCGCCACCAACGACGACTCGCTCGTCCTGCACCTCAGCTACGCCGGCCACTCCGCATTGCTGGAAGGCGATGCCGAAGCGCCCAGCGAAGCCGCCATGCTCTCACTGCCTCCAGGCGATCTCTCCTCCGACCTGCTCAAGGTTGGCCACCACGGCAGCAAGACATCCACCATTCCCCCATTCCTCACGCGCGTTGCGCCGCATCTCGCCGTCATCTCCGTCGGCCCGTACAACAGCTACCACCACCCACGCTGGGAGACGCTCGATAAACTCCAGGACGAGGGCGCGCGCACCTGGCGCACCGACTTGCTCGGCATCTCCACCTTTTATCTCGATGGTACTGGCGTGCGCCCCGCGTCCTTACCTTGATACCTCTGGGGGATCGTTTTTCTGCTGCGCCGCATCTTTATCAGGTATAGAGTCTGCGAAAACATCGCAGTCCGCGGAGGGTCACGCATGGAGTCAGAGGAAACCAGGGACACTGGCCACACACAGCCGGAAGAAACACGCTCCGTGCTCGAGCAGCAGCAGGAAGAAAAGAATCTTCGCCGCTTGCAGCTCATGATGAACATGGTGATGTCCGTCATCGCGCAGGACAGCACGCTCACCTATGAAGCCGCGTCCGAGATGATTGCCGACAGCCGGCGGGCAGCGCTCGCCATGTTCCCCGACAAGGAGCTGGCCTACGACCTCATCTATCGCCCGCGGCTGCAGCGGCTCATGCGCGACCGCTTCCGCCTGCAGTAGTTATGCTGCAACTCACGGGCCCGGCACGAGCCGCACATTCTTATACTCGTGGTGCAGGCATCCGTCCGGCTTCGCGGTGAAGCACTCCTCAAACATCCGCCGATTGTGCAGGTCAAGATAGTCGACCTCCAGCAGCGTGCCTCGGCAGGTCAGAGTGACAAACCCATTCCAGCCGGCACACGCGTTTCCTGCTCCCACTTTGTAGTCGCCGCGCGAATCGTAGAACTTCAGCCCCTGCTTCTTGCCTGGCCGCTCATTGCATTCCACCGGCATGCCGCCGTGCCCAATGCATCGCCCGTACGCGCCGAACGCGCCGGGAGTCGGTCGAAATTTGTAAATCGCCAGCCGGTGCTCGTGTCCCCAGAGCCACACCACCTCCTGGCCCGCAAAGAACTCGCCAAGCTGCTGCGCCGGCCGCGGAAATACCTCATCCGTGAACGCTGTCGCATATTGATGATGGGTCAGGATCAGCGTCGCCTTCGGCCTCTCCTGCGGCTTCACCGTGTCGCGCAGCCACGCGATCACGCCATCCTCCATGCGGCAGTTCGCATGCACCCAGCGCAGTTGATTTACGCCCGGTACCCATCCCAGCACCGGCAGCCCCACCGAGTTGTAGCCCGTATCGAGACCAAGGATTCGCCAGTGCTCCGACTCCAGACAGAAATAGCTCGCTCTCTGCGGACCTCCCTCACCTGTCTCGCAGTAGTCCAGCACTGCCGTAAAGTACGAGCCACCGCCGCCATACATCTCGTGATTGCCCGGCAGCGCGAAGGTGCCCACCGCTCCCTTCGGCCACGCCACCGGCGAATAGCGATTCACCATCGTCCCAAGAAAGTTCTCCCGCACCTCGGTGTCGTCCCCGACGTAGTAAATGTCGCCAAGATGAATGGTGTAGTCCGGCGTGCCTGCGGCGATCGATTCCGCCACCTGCGCCGCCTCCTGCGTGCCGGTACCCCAATCGCTCGCAATCGAGATGCGCACCGCACCCTCGCCGGCAGTATTGCGCATCCGGTAGATGCCGCTATCTCCCGTGTCCGCATACACCGGATACGGCCCATAACGCGGCCGCAGCATCTGCCGCGTGTAACTCGAAATCCATCGCCAGCTCTGGTGTGGAAGGAACGCCGCCAGTGCGGGGCGCGGCAGCACCGGTGCAAGTCGCGTCGCGCGGCGCTGGTAAAACGACATAAGCCGCGACCGCCCCAGCAGCGGCACATTGCTCTGGCGTGCAATCGAGGACGACTTCCGGATTCCGCTCATCGAACCCTGCTCTCGTGCACTCCGCCCTCGTGGTTGGTTCGATGCTACTTCTGCTCCACGCTCGTCAGCCGCAGCGTGATGGTGCCCCAGAACAGCCGCGCGCGCATCTGCACCGGCAGGTGTCGATTGTCATCCGAATACCAAATCCAGATGTTGCCGCGGTTCTTCACCACACCCGCATCGGCCGTCGGCTCCACGCGAATCGTCTGAAACGTGCCCGCCGGCGTCTTGATCTCCTCACGCGCCTCCGGTTTGAAGGTCACGGGCACCACGCGCATCGCATCCGCGATCGGCAGCGTGAAGCTCTGTCCCACCTCCAGCGGCTGCGCTCCAGCGATGAAGATCGACGACATCAAGTCGCTGACGCACTCCGGAATCGGAGCCTGCAGATGGCGAGCAGTGCCTTTCACCAGGTTCTTCTCGTCCAATACCTGCCTGTGCGCGCCATACTGGAACTGCAGCGTGCTCACAATCTGGCGTCGTCCCTCCTGCAGTTGCTTGGCAAAAGTCTGCGAGCAGCCGGTACGCCGGTCAAAGGACGACTGGAAGCGATCCACCACCTTGAACAGCAGGCTCACCGCACCGATCGAATCGCCGTTCGCCTGCACCCGCTGCGTCGTTCCGTCACTCTCTATGTGGAAGGTCGCCGTCCCTGCGGGAAAGACGCGCCAGTCCACTCCGTAGGAAAGCGTCTGATGCTGCGGCAGATATTGCTGCTGCGGCGCAGGAAGCGTGGACATCGGCTGAGATCCGGCTGCGGTCGCAAGCAGCAAACCGCAAAAAAACAAAGGCAGTGGTCTCAAATACATCCCTCAGACATCGTGTGTTATCTCAACCGGGACTTGCATTTCTTGCAGATATACGTCAGTCGGCAGTCATTCCCCAGCTTTCTTTTAGAAGTGCCAAATAACTCTGCTATCTCACAGCGGCGGCAACAAAGCCCCGTGCCAGACGAACAGCTTCAGCAGCAGCACCGCATAGATAGTAAGAGAGCCCAGGGCCGCATTGTACTCGCGGTGCTTGCGATAGAGCGCGCCGGAGAAGCCACCGCCCGTTAAGGAGGACGCCGGTGTCAGCCGCGGAAGCAGTCGCGGAACGCGTTTCGCGTACTCGTCATAGTCGCTGAACTGCCCGCGTAGGAACTCCTCCTCAGATCGGATGGTCGGCAGATAGATCAGCGCGAACAACACCGCCAGCGCCAGCGCAATCCACCAGCTATGCGCCGCCACTGCAAATCCAAACGCAATCAGCATCGAGCCCAGGTACAGCGGATTGCGCGTGTGCGCATAAGGCCCGGTCGTGGTCAGCTCGGTATTCTTTGTCACGTATCCCGAGGCATACGTACGCAGCGCCACGCCGGGTACGGTTCCCAGCAGACTCCACAGCAGCGAATGCACGGACGGATGGGCCGTCAGCAGGAAGAACAGCGCAAACACAAACCCCATTGGCACGCGAATGCGGCGCGCTATGCGCGTCCATCCTGTGTTCACGCCTGCACCGCCGGGCGTCCTGCCAACCTTCCTTCTGCACCGAGCAGTTCATCCACCGCGACCAATACTTCCTCCGGCTCAATCGTCAGCAAACCCACCTCAGGCGCACTGCGCCGCGCATGATCCCGTCGGCTCTCCGGATGCCGCAGCACACGGAAGGGCACACCCCACGGCCCGTTGCGTGCCGGATCAGTCGGCCCATAGATCCCCACTATCGGCTTGCCCAGCGCGCACGCCAGATGCGCCGGCCCCGTATCCCCGCCAATCACCAATGCACAACGTCTCGTCATTGCGATCAATTCTGACATGTCGGTCGCAACCTCCCGCGCCGCACCGCCGCTCGTTCGCGCCACATCCAGCGCCAGCGTCTCCTCACCCGGCGCGCAGTTCACCACCACGCTGTACCCGCGACTCGCAAGCTCGGCCGCAACCCTTCCGTAGCGCTCCGCCGGCCAGCGCTTCGCGCCCCACCCGGCACCCGGATGCAGCAGCACCAGCGGCTTCGCGTCAGGAAGCATCGCGGCCACCCGAGCTTCCGCCGCGCAATCGACCGGCAGCGACGCCAACTCCGGTTTCAAATGCAGACCCGTGGCTCCAGCCACCACCTCCGCCGCCTGCTCAATCACATGCACGCCCCACGTCCTCACGCGCTGCTGAAACAGCCATCGCGCCGGCCCCTCGCGCGGCTCCGCCTCACCTGCCAACTCCGCTCCGGAAGCTCTTCCGATCAGCGCCGACCGCACCGCGCCCTGCAAATCAATCGCCAGGTCATAGCGCTGTGCTTGCAGCTCACTCCGCAGCGCGCGCATCGCGCGCCACGTCTCCGGAACCAGGGGCTGCCGCGCCCAGCCACGCGCATTGGCCATGTGCACTGCATCCACCAGCGGCATCGCCGGCGTGTGCGGCGCGGCATTGGCATCGCTCTTCAGCAGCGGCGCCCAGCGTGGCTCGATCACCCAGCCCACATGGCACTCCGGCAATTGCGCCCGCAGCGCCGCCACCGCCGGCATCGCGTGCAGCACATCCCCCATCGCGCCCAGCCGCACCACCAGCACGCGCAGCCTCTCGCTTTGCGGATTATCGTGGGATCGCAACGGATGATTCTCTCACGCGCGCCCCTGCTGCAGACGCTCCTCCAGCGCTGCCATCGCCGTCCCCGGATCGAGCAGCCGCACCGTCAAAGTCGCCGCAAGCAGCGGTGCAGTTTCTTCCAGACGCGCACGCTGTGCTTTCGTTAGCCGCGCCAGGTCTTTCTCTGTCGTCACAAAGCACTTAGCACCAAGCTTCGCAGCCGCGCCGCGCAGCATTGTCACATTCCGGGCCGTAAATCGATGATGGTCGCGCCACGCATGCGCCGCCGCAATCGCAACACGCTGCGCTCGTAGCCCAGCCACAAACTCCTCCGGATGCGCAATCGCGCACAACACCACCGCGGCGCCCGGCAGGGCGGGCACCTCCAGCTCGCGCCGTATCGTCCATATCTGGCGATCGATCTCGGCATCCGCGTGCATCCAGCGCCGCGCCCGCGCTGCCAGATCCCCATCCTCCTCGCGCAGAACTACGAAATCGGCGCGTTCCAGTGCCGACAGCGGCTCACGCAGCCGCCCCGCCGGCAGCAGCGTCGTCTCAAAGTCCGAGCGGTGCAGCAGCACGATCTCCACATCGCGCGCAAGCTTCCGATGCTGCATCCCATCATCCAGCAGATGGACGTGCCGCACGCCATTCGCGTCTACAAGCATCTGCTCCGCCAGCCGCCCCGCCGCCGCGCGCGCGCGCCCTACAAACACCGGCACCGCCGCGCGCTGCGCCATCAGCCACGGCTCATCACCATAGCGCGCGGCCGGGTCATCCGCGCCATCCGCAACAACACGCTCCACGACATGCGACATTCGTCCATATCCGCGGGAGAGCACATCCACGGCCCAACCGCGCTCCGTTAAGGCGCGTGCCAGCGCAATCACGAACGGCGTCTTGCCCGCGCCACCTACCGACAGGTTGCCAATGCTCACCACCGGCCAACCAAGCTGCTCGATATTCCGCCACTCGCGTGCATACGCTACGTTGTCCAGCGCCTGCGCCGCACCATACAGCGGAACTAAGGGCAGCAGCGGCCACACTCGACGCCTCACGTGTGGCCCTCCGCCAGCAGTTGCACCACCGCATCCACAGCGCGCTGCGTGGCCCCAGCCTGCTCGTCGAATGCCCTCTTGCCCCGCGCCCCCATCGCGGCCGCCCCGTTCGTGTCCTCGAGCAGCATCGCGATCGCCTCACCCGCGCTCTCCCGCTCCACCACACGCAAAGCACCCGCACTGCGCAGCAGCTCCACCGCATCGCGAAAATTTTGATAGTGCGGCCCCATCACCACCGGCACCCCAAACCGCGCCGGCTCCAGCGGATTGTGCCCTCCCGCCGGCACCAGGCTCCCACCCACAAACGCCACCATCGCCAAACCATAGACACTGCCCAGTTCGCCAATCGAATCCAGCAGGAACACGCTGCCCGCGGCCATCGCGCTGCCGTCCCACAGCGAACGCTGGACCAGCGCCACCTTCCTCTCACGCGCCAAAGCAGCCACGCGCGCAAAGCGCTCCGGGTGCCGCGGCGCCAGCACCATCACCGCGTTCGGCACACGCGCGCAGATGGCGGGCCATGCCTCCAGCAACACCCGCTCCTCATCCTCCAGCGTGGAGCCCGCGACCAGCACCTTCGCGCCCTCCGGCAATCGCGCCCGCAACTGCTCTACCACGGGCGCCGATTGCGGCGGCCGCGCATCGAATTTCAGGTTGCCACCCACCCGCACCCGCGCCTCCGGCACCCCGATCCCCACAAACCTCCGCGCGTCCTCCGCGCTCTGCGCCAGCACAAGCGTCAGCATTTCCAGAAACGGCCGCCACCATCTACGCAACCGCTGGTACCGCGGCAGGGAGCGATCGGAGATGCGCGCATTCACCACCACCACCGGCAGCCGCTGACCGGCGCACTCCGCCAGCACATTCGGCCATAGCTCACTCTCCGCCAACACCAGCACACGCGGCCGCAGCGCCCGAAAAGCCCCGCGCACCACCCACGGCAGATCGATCGGGAAATAAAAACAACGCGCAGAGCCGAAGCGCTCTCGCGCCAGTTGCTGCCCGGTTCGCGTCGTCGTGGAAATCGCTACCGAGCCCCGCCCCAGCCGCGCATCCAGTTCTTCCACCAGCCGGCTGACGGCCACCACCTCGCCCACCGAAACAGCGTGTACCCACACCTGCTGCCTGCCGGCAAGCGCGTGGCCCACCCGCGCCGCGCCTGCACCCAGCCGCTCGCGCAGCCCTTCGCGCCAGCGCCGACGCAGCAGCCACACCGGCGCACCCACCGCCAGCGCCAGCAACAATCCCAGGTTGTAAATGAAAAGAATCACGACCCTGCCGCAGACTAAAGCATTTTCGCTATCCGCGTAGACTGGCCGCCGTCTGTAACTGTGGTCTTTCTGCAAGGAAGGGTTCCCCGGAAGTGACTCCGCGGCCCGCAGGAATCACAAAAATGCTTCTATCCTTTACCCGGGTTGTGCGCCACGCAGATAATCTCCGCATGCGTTCCTTGCTGTCTTTGCCGTTCGCTGCCGCGCTCTTCGGCCTGCCACTCTTCGCCCAGCATCCCGCGCCGCCCGCTCAATCGGCCGACCAATACCCCGCGTTCGAGCGACACGCCGCCGACCATCTCGCCATCGCGGTTGATCCCTATGACACTCCGCAGAAGTCCTCCATCTTCCGCGTCGATTACGGCTCCGCGAACATCATCCCCATCCGCATCGTCATTACCAACGAAGGCGACACTCCCATCTCGCTCGACAACGCGCGCATCGACTTCATCACCGCCGCCGGCGACAAAATCCCCGCTGCCGAGCCGCGCGATGCCGAGCGCGCGCTCGATCGCCCTGCCGATCCGCGCAGCAAAATTCCCATCGGCCCCATAAAAATCGGCGGGAAAGGCAAGAACCTGGACAAGAAGATCGAACAGGACTTCTCTGAGTTTCAATACGGCGCTATCGCCGTCGAGCCGCACACCACACGCGCCGGCTTCCTCTTCTACGACCTCCAGGATGTCGCCAATCCGCTCTCCGGCGCTCACCTCGAGCTCCGCCGCATCCAGAGCTCCGACAGCCGCGAGCTCTTCGCCTTCGAGATCCCCTTCGACAAATATCTGGCTAGCAAAAAGTAGCTAGAAGCTAATAATCAGACGCCCTTCTTCTGCGGCTCCCAGATGTACTTATGGATCTGCAGGCTCAGCCGCGCCGGCACGCCATCTGCCAGCATCCATTCCACCAGCACCCGTGGGTCCAGCGCGCAGTTACTCGTCGACCGCTCCAGGCTAGGCGCCTTCTTGAACGCCGGCGAAAACAGCACCGCTCCCGCCCGCTCCTCCAGCCCATGCTCGCGCGTAAACTCGCGCGCAAATTCATAATCGCCGCGGTCACTGATGACGAACTTTACCTCGTCGCGTTTCGTCAGCGCGTCCACGTTCTCCATCCGGAACGTCCCGCCCTCACCCGAGCCCGGGCACTTCACATCGACGATCTTGTGTACATCCTTCGGTACATTCCCCAGCAGCCGCTCGCCGCTGGTCTCGATCATGAGCGTGTATCCCTTATTGAGCATCCGCTCCATCAAGGGCACCAGTTCGCGCTCCTGCAGCATCGGCTCGCCGCCGGTGAACTCCACCAGCCGCACCGGCGTCAGCGCGGCCACCGCCGCCTCCACTTCATCCAGCGACTGCTTATACCCACCCTTAAAGGTGTATTCGGAGTCGCACCACGAGCAGCGCAGGTTGCATCCCGCCAGCCGCACAAAAATGCACGGCAAGCCCGCAAAGCTCGACTCGCCCTGCACTGATTTATAGATTTCGATGAGATACATACAGCGCTACAGTTCGTAATACGTAGCCGTCGTGGTGTCCGTTTCGAAGATCGTGCAATCCTTCACCTGCACTCGGCCGCCGGTCATCTCGCTTAGTTGGTGATTCGTCTCGTCAAAGAAATACCGCGACAGGTTCTCGGCCGAAGGATTGATCACCGTAAACGGCTCCAGGTCGTTGATCATCTGGTGGTCCAGCCGGTCGATCACCGGACGCATCACCTCCTTCAACTGCTTGAAATCCAGCAGCAGTCCGGCCGCGTCCAGGTCCTTGCCGCGCAGCGTCACGCGCACCTTGTAGTTATGCCCGTGCGGATTCTCGCACTTGCCGCTATAGTTGCGCAGATAGTGCCCGGAAGAAAAGCCGGCTTCTACCGTTACCTCGTACATACCGATATCTTCCTTTGCCAGAAAGGGCAATCCAGCCCATCTTCCATTCTACCGGCCGGGGTGCGTCAGTGCCCGCGCCGGCCCTCGCGGCGCTCCCGTTGCTCATTCCGCCGCTCCACCTGCTCAAACATCGCCGTCATCACCCCGGCAAACGCCGCCACTACCGCGCCCAGAAACAGAAACAGCGAGGTCGTCTTCCACAGCGATCCATTGCCCGGCAGGTCCGGCTGCGTCGAACTTACCGTGCCCAGCATGGCGCAGGAAATCAGGGAAAACAGCAGCAGCGTAGCAGCCAGAATGTAGAGGTTCCGCGACATCTTTACCCCATGCTACTAGGACCGATCGAAGGGATCGGCTGAATCCCACGTCTCGCAGGGATGTGGGATTCAGCCCGGATCACCCGCCACTTTGAATGGGAGAACCAAAGGGAGCGAACTCCACAAAACGCGCCACCGGCGCGTCCGCCTCGGACGGCAAGTCCGCGTCATTGCCTCGGACGGCCGGTCCGTTCCGCCGCGAAGAAAGCCTCCACCTCGGCAATATCCTTCGTCACCCGGTACGGTGGCAGACTCTCCAGAAACACGCGCCCATACCGCTGCCGCTGCAGCCGCGGGTCCAACAGCATCAACACCCCGCGATCCTCGAGCGAACGGATCAGCCGCCCGAAGCCCTGCTTCAGCGTGATCACCGCCTGCGGCACCTGGTACTCGAAGAAAGCGCTGCGCCCATCTTCTTCGATCGCACGCATGCGCGCGGCCACCACCGGATCGCTCGGCACCGCAAATGGCAGCCGGTCCACAATCACGCAACTCAGCGACTCGCCCTGCACATCCACGCCCTGCCAGAACGACGACGTGCCGAACAGCACAGCATTCGGCGTCGCGCGAAACTCCTCCAGCAGCGCCTTCTTCGGCGCCGTGCCCTGCAGCAGCAGCGGAAACTCCAGCTCCATCAGCAGCCGCTCATACAAATCGCGCATCTGCGCATAGCTCGTGAACAGGCAGAACGCCCGACCGCGCGTGATCTCGAGCAGCCGCAGCATCTGCTTCGCCGCCTCCGCGGCGAAACCCGGCTCCCGCGGATCCGGCATCTCCTGCGGTAGATACAGCAGTGCCTGCTCCGGATAGCGGAAGTGCGACGGCACCACCAGCTCCTTAGCATCCACCATGCCCAGCCGCTTGCGAATATGCCCAAAGCCGCCCGCCACCGTCAGCGTCGCCGAGGTCAGCACCACCGACGAGAAGCTCTCAAACAGCAGCTCCTGCATCAGCCCGGATACATCGATAGGTGTCGCCTGCAGATACGTATTCCGCACCCCGCCGCGCAGCGGACCACTCGCGCGCCGTTCCAGCCAGAAGACCGTATTTTTGGACTCTGCTTCCATCAGAAACTTCAAATGCTCGCGAATGTCAGCAACACGCTTGCGCAATCCGGGCGCCTCGTCCACGCCGCGCACCTGTTCCAGCTCGCTCTCCAGCCGGTGCAGCGCATTCATCAGCCCCAGGTAGATATCGCCAAAGCTCTCCAGAAACTCCTCGCGCTGCGCGAACACCGCGCGTCCCTCGAAGTCCTGCGGCAGCGCGCCAAAGAACATTCGCGCCCGCTCGCGCACCGTCTGCCCGGCGCTCAGCACGCTGGTCGCAATCGTGATCTTCATCCGCAGCATCGTCTCCAGATCGCGCGCCAGCTCCTCAAACCGGATATTGCTCAGGCTTACGCCGAAGTAGTTCGACGCCACATCCTCCAGTTCGTGCGCCTCGTCGAAGATCACCACCGCGGCCTCGGGCAGAATCCCTGCGTCGGGCGCCGTCCGTGCCTGCAGCTTGATGCCGAGATCCGCAAAGAAGAGGTGATGGTTCACGATCACGATGTCGCTTTCGAGCGCCTTACGCCGCATCTCCGTGATGAAGCAGCGCTCCCAGTCCGGGCAGCTCTGTCCCAGGCATGCCTCCGTGCGCGCATCCAGCTTGTGCCACAGCGGGCTCGACTCAGGCAGCCCCACAATCTCCACGCGGTCGCCCGTCTCCGTCGTCCTCTCCCACTCCGCGATCTTGTGAAACTGGTCGATCTCTTCCAGGCCGCTCAGGATCGGCTGATCTCGCAACGCATACAGCTTGTGCCGGCACAGATAATTCGCGCGCCCCTTCATGTAGCACACGCGCAAGGGTCCCAGCAGCGACTCCAGAAATGGCACGTCCTTGAAGAAAAGCTGCTCCTGCAGATTCTTGGTGCCCGTCGAGATGATCACCCGCTGCCCCGTGCGCAGCGCCGGCAGCAGATACGCCAGCGTCTTTCCCGTCCCTGTACCAGCCTCGACGATCAGGTGATGATGCCCGCTCAATGCACGCTCCACCGCCTGCGCCATCTCCAGTTGCCCACGGCGAAACTCATACGGCAGGCTGGAGCGCGCCAGCACTCCCCCGGGCGCGAAGAAGTCATACACCTTGGGCAGCGCGGGCGTGAGTGGAGTCGTGGAAGACACTGCGGAATGGGCGCCCGGGTTCTTCAGGGATCGCTCTCCCTATAATAGACAGGGCGTGACGCGGCCAACCGCCAGCGACGCGCTCAGGAAAGAAGTCGCCCCCTTGCCATCGAAAAAGTCCCAGAAGCAGCAAGCCACCCGCGAACGCTCCGCCCGCAACAAGGGCCGCCGCGAGGCCAACGAAGCGCGCCTGAAGACGAAGCGCCAGCGCGCCTCCGAGCTCGGCTCGCGCTCGCGCAAAGCGGTCGGGCAGGAAGCTAGGCCCAGCCGCGCGAAAACCGCGCCCCTCACACCTCATCAGCGTGAGAAGGCACGCGCCGCGGCACGCCGCATCGAACCCTCCGCCGCCGACCTTGAAAGATCAACCACCCGCGATCAGCTCAATCTTGACCAGAGAATCGATCAGCACCTCGAGTCCAGTCCATCGCGCGCCATCTTCGCCAATCAATCCCGCGCCGTCGCGAGCGGCCAACCCGTCTTCGCCATCTGCGGCCGTCCCAATGTCGGCAAATCCACGCTCTTCAATCGCCTCACCGGCAGCCGCCGCTCCATCGTCGGCGATGAGCCCGGGATCACCCGCGACCGCATCTACGGCGAAGTCGATTGGGTCGGCCGCACCGCGCGTCTCGTCGATACCGGCGGCATCGTCCCCGACGACCCCGAGCTGATCCCTTCAGAGATTTTCCGTCAGGCACGCACCGCTCTTGATGAAGCCCAAGTTGTCATCATGGTCGTGGACGGCCGTACCGAGCTCGCGTCCTCCGACATCGAGCTCGCCCGCCTGCTCATCCGCTCCGGCAAGCCGGTCTTCCTCGCCGTCAACAAAGTCGACACCGACCAGCTCCTCCCACAGGCAGAAAACTTCCGCCGCCTCGGCGTGCAGGCGCTCTTCCCCATCTCCGCCGAGCACGGCAGCGGCATCGGCGATCTTCTCGATGCCGTCTTCGACACGCTGAAGTTTCCTGAAGCCGCAGAGGAAGAAGAAGCCCCGACCGAAGACAGCGAGCCGTCCGAGCCCCTTCATCGCACCCACGGCGAGTACGCCCAGCGCGAGACCTCCATCGCCATCATCGGCCGTCCCAACGTCGGCAAGTCCACGCTGCTCAATGCGCTCACCAACACCTCGCGCGCCATCGTCTCGCCCATCGCCGGAACGACGCGCGATGCCGTTGACGAAGTCGTCGAACACAACGGCGCACAGTACCGCTTCGTCGACACCGCAGGCATTCGCCGCAAGGGCAAGACGCACATGATGGCCGAAAAGCTCTCCGTCATCATGGCCCGCCGTCATCTCGAAGCCGCCGATGTCGCCCTCCTCATCATCGATGCCACCGAAGGCGTCACCTCCACAGACGCCACCATCGGGGGCTACGCGCATGAGAGCGGGCGTTCCGTCATCATCGTCGTCAACAAGTGGGACCTCATCACCACCGCGCGCACCGATGGCAAGCCGCCGGCTGACCGCAACATCTTTGAAGAGCAGGTACGCAAAGTCCTCAAGTATCTCGACTATGCACCCATCGTCTTTCTCTCCGCTGCACATCGCA
>JAUTWX010000135.1 GCA_030838385.1 Acidobacteriaceae bacterium | reverse complement strand
CTGCCAGACTTTTTCCGGCGAGTGGCGCAGTTCTCTGACGAGAATGAGCGTCCACTTCTCTCCGTCCTTTCGTACCTGCGCCCCGCTGGCCGGACCCGGTGTGTACTGCTCGCGATCGGTCATCTTCTTCTCCTTGTCTTCCTTTTCGTTGGTGTTGATTGATCCATGTGGTCGAGGTGGCGTTCGAGAGCATCTACGTGAGCGGACCAGAACCGACGGAACGGAGCCAGCCAGGCATCCACCTCCTGAAGTGGTTCAGATTTCAGCCGGTAGAGGCGGCGCTGTGCGTCCACCGTGGATTCCACGAAACCGGCCTCGCGCAGCACTCGCAGGTGCTTTGACACGGTCGGCTGCGGCATACGAAGCTGACGCTCGATCTCTCCAACCGATTGTTGTGACGAGACCAGAAGGCTCAATATCGCGCGGCGGTTCGGCTCCGCAATGATTTCGAACACAGATTCCACTCTCCTGATATACCCCACAGGGCATATACGTGTCAAGGTATATACCAAGGGCGGGTGCACGGCGGGATAGTGATTTGACTCAGGCGATAGATGACAGGCCTGCGGACTGGCTTTATATCTGACAGTATAGTAAGCTGTCAGGTATGGAGGCAACATGGGAACATCGCTTTCCGAACTCGAGGCCCGGCGCGAGCAATTGAAGCTGCAACTCTCCGGGCTGGGTGATCTGCGCCCTGGAAGTCTGGTGGAGCGTTACCGCAAGTGTGGCAAACCGAATTGCCATTGCGCTCTGCCCGATGAACCAGGCCATGGCCCCTCGTGGTCGCTCACTCATGGGGTGAAAGGCAAGACGGCGACGAAGATCATTCCGAAAGCGTTTGTGCCACAGACGCGTGAGCACATCGCTGAGTATCAGCGTCTGCGCCATCTCACAAACGACCTGGTGGAAGTGAATGAAAAAATCTGTGACGCGCGAATCGGGAGCGGGGAAACCGAAGGCGATTTAAAAAAAAGAATCGCTCGCCGCGGAACTGGCTCACGACGTCGCCGTTGACCTGGATGCGCTGCTGGGTTGTGGCGCCTCCGATGGCATGGATTTCGAAGCCATCGAGACCGCGGCGCGGCGCCAGGCTCTGGCTTTGGCGGCGCGCGCGATAGAGCAGCGGCTCAACGCCGACACGTCGGATCACGCCGGCCCGTCTCTGGACTGCGAATGCGGCCAAGCCGCTCGCTATGCCGGACGCCGGATGAAGATTGTTCAAAGCATACTGGGCGAACTCAAGCTGGATCGGGCCTACTATCATTGTCTGCATTGCAGCAGCGGCTTCTATCCACGCGACCGGCATCTGGGAATCGAGAAGACCTGCTTTTCTCCTGCCACCGTCCGCATGATGGGAACAGTCGGTTCGATGGTCAGTTTTCAGGAAGGCAGCCAATTGTTGGGGGAACTGGCCGGCATCGGCATGGATGCCAGTCAGGTGGAGCGCGGCGCCGAAGCGCTCGGTGACGAAATCGCCTCCGATGAGCGGCTCCACACCGGGCCATTGGGGGAAGAGCCATTGCCGCCCACCCTTTACCTGGGCCTCGACGGCACCGGCATTCCGATGCGGGCCGAAGACCTGGCCGGTCGTGCGGGCAAACAGCCTGACGGTTCCGCGAAAACGCGGGAAGTGAAGATCTGCGCCGTCTGGAGCGCCGAAGCGCGCGACAGCGAAGGATTGCCGATGCGCGACGAGGGTTCTGTCTCTTATTCGGCGGCCATCGAGAGCGCCGCCACGCCGGACACCGCCGAACACCGGTCCGCTTTCGCCGAACGCGTGTTACGGGAGGCGAGCCGGCGGCGCTTCCGTGAAGCGCAACGAATGGTCGTAGTGGCCGACGGAGCGCCCTGGGTTTGGAACATCACCCAGGACCTGCTTCCCGGCGCGATCCAGATCGTCGACCGCTTTCACGTCAAGCAGACCCTGCATCGAACCGCTCAGGCGATCTTTGGCTCAACCGGGCAAGCTAAACAATGGGCAACCGCGCGTTGCACGGAACTGGACGACGGCAAACTAAGCGCCATCGTCCATGCGCTCCGTCCTCATGCCGCAGACTGTGCCGACGCCGTGCGATGCAGACTTTACATCCATCGCAATCGCCACCGCATGCGCTATCCAAAGTTCCACAAACAGGGCCTCTGCTCCTCCTCCGGCGTCCTCGAAGCCGGATGCAAGGTCGCCATCGGAACTCGTCTCAAGCGCTCCGGTATGCACTGGACCCTGAACGGCGCCAACAGCATCATCGCTCTACGGTGTTGCCGTCTCAGCGGCCGGTTTGAAGATTTCTGGGAACGCCGAAATGATCCTATCGCCGCTTGACCCTCAATTTTGCGCCGTGCACCCGTGAAAGTTTCCCACCGTGGCGGCGGCAAAGGGAACCACTTGTTTCCTGCGGAAAGGCTTCCCTTTGACGTTTGGGGCAGCTGGAGCGGAACCCTGCGACGCCCGTCAACTCCATGGCATGTGCGAAGGCGCGAGGCTCACTCCGGGCTGAGTTGGAACTTGTCAATCAGGCTTATCGGTACATGCGCTTCTCTTCTGGTGCTGCGCCTTTCTCGCTGGTGGGCTGCGTCACGTACGGGCGCTGCGCCGTGAGACCGCCATCAAGGATCAAGGACTGTCCTGTGTAATAGGATGATCTCT
>JAUTWX010000124.1 GCA_030838385.1 Acidobacteriaceae bacterium | reverse complement strand
CCCCCTCCGGCGCGCGCTCGATCGGGTAGATCGTCCCATACGCCGGCAGCTTGTCGCGCTGCGCCCCGCCGATCAACCCATGCACCGGTTGGCCCTTGATCTTTCCATACAAGTCCCATAGCGCCAGATCCACTCCGCCGATCGCATGCATCATCAGCCCGCGCCGGCCTACGTAGTCCGTGGCGTCGTACATGCGTTGCCAGTGTTCCGATGGATGCACCGAAGGATCGCATCCGACCAATACCTCTCTCAGTGCACGCGCATGGCTGTGTGCCGAGGGCCCGCGAATGATGGCCTGGATCGCAGATGCCATCGACTCCGTCTCGCCCAACCCGGTCACACCCTCGTCCGTGTGCAAGACGATCACGCAATCGTCATACGAGCCGTCAAAGAGGCTGATATTCGGGTCCTCCACCCGCAGGTGAATCGCTTCCACGTCTGTAATCTTCATTGCCGTTCCGGTTCCTCTAGGCGCTGATCATAAGGGAGAAGCCGCGCAAGTGGAGCGCGCAAGTCCAGCGGCTCCCGCTTAAGTGAAAGAACAATCACAATAACAACTTCATCGCGCCCTTCACGTATTGCAAGCTCACAATGCTAGCAAGTATCCTCAGCATTCCCCGGGGTCCTCTTAGCTAACCATGCCGCCTTCCACCGTCGACTCCGAACCTGCACCGCGCACTACTCTCGCAGGAATGCCAGCGTGGCTCGCCTATTCCCTCCTCACCGTCCTGTTGTGGGGTGCATGGGGAGCTGTCTCCAAGATCGCCTCTTCCGGCGTGGACGCTAACACGAACCAGATTTACTTCACCGTAGGACTGCTGCCGCTTATGCTCCTCCTCCTTCCGGCGTTGCGTCGCGGTGTCGCTGGTCCACAGCGTCGTGTCGGCATCGCGTGGGCCTTTGTCACCGGCCTGCTAGGGGGCGCAGGGAACATCGCCTTCTTCCGCGCGCTTAGGTCAGGCGGCGAGGTCTCCATCGTCGCTCCGGCGACCGCCCTCTTCCCCCTCATAACCGTGATTCTTGCTGTTATGTTTCTTCGTGAGCGCCTCAGCAAGCAGCAGATCGTCGGCTTCGTGCTCGCACTCGTGGCCATCTATCTTTTGAGCATGTAGGTATCTGCCCCATGTATTTCATCCCCGCATGGTTGCCCTTCGCCACGATCGCGCTCGTTTTCTGGGGCATTACGGGTGTGACCCAGAAGCTCTCCACCAATCGCATCTCCAGCCAGCTCTCATTTCTATGGTTTGCCTGGGCCATGGTCGTCATCTCTGCGTTGTTGGCCCTGACTGTGCCCATTCATTGGCATCTACGGCCGGTCATTCTCGCGCTGTCCATCGCCGGAGGAGTCCTCAACGGGCTAGGCGCCCTCACCAGCTTCGCCGCACTGGAGTCCGGAGGCAAAGCCTCTGTCGTCATCTCGCTGATCTCGCTCTATCCGCTCCTCACCGTAGCGGTGGCTGTGCTCTTCCTTCACGAGCGGCTTGCACCGCTGCAGGCCCTAGGCGCTGCGCTGGCCATCATTGCGGCCATCCTGCTCTCGATCGAGGGCCCTTCCACTGTGGTTTCCGGCGCATCGCGAAGATCGTAAGCCGATCACCCTATGGCTGCACTCGCCATTCTTCCGTCCTCGCCGATACCACTTACCGCATCCAATCCCTCCTGCACGGTAAAGAGCACCTCGGTCGCCAGCGTTTCCTCCGGCTGTATTTCGCGCGCGCGTCCCTCGGCCTGCATCTCCGCGAAGCGCAGCGGGTAGCCAGTGCATGGCTCCAGCACTGCCACGTTGTAGCCGCGCCATCCACCGTAGCTGGCAAAGAGCCAGCACGAGGGGAAGATTGCCGGATCGAAACGAAGTCCGCAGGCCAGCCGCTTCGCCGTGTCCGTCAGCGCGCACCATCCGCCTTCCATCTCGGTTCCATAGAAGAAGTAGAGTTCCTTCTCATGCGCGTTCGGCACGCGCCGCAGATCGACAGTGCGCCCAGCCAGAGGAGCATATGGCCACGCGAAGTCCAGCGGCGCCTCTGCCAGAGTGCCGGGGAAAGCCGGCTCCCGAACCACCCGCATCCGTGGCATATCAATCCTGTGCTGCGATGTGACACGCATGGCCGGATGCAGCTTCCACAGAAAGGGAAACGCGGCGGCCCCATGGTTGGTAAAGCGATGTGAGAAGCGCAACTGCGCGCACCCTCGGTGCAAGGTGATAGTCTTCTCCACCGCCACCGCGCTCACCGGCGTTTGCAATCGCAGCGTTACGCCGACTTCATCCGCGCGCGTGAATGGTTCTGCATCCCATGAGCCACTCCATAGTTCGCCGTGGTCGGGATAGCGATTGTCTCCGATCGCTGTCTCTTCATCATTCGGAAAAAGCTCGTCCCAACCGCCACTCCACACATCGTCATAGCAGGCGTGGATTGCATGCCGCGCTGGCGGGATGCGCGGATTGTTCCAAAGCAACTCCGTATCGAGCGGCAGATAAGTGATCTGCCATATCTTCGCGCCTGCCTCCGGCAGGATTTGCACACGCAGCAGTTCGTTTTCCAACGTAACAACGCGCAGACCGTGACCAATCCTCACTGTGTTCAATCCAAGTCCTGGCATGCGGGAACGCTCTCGTTCAGACCAAAGCTTATCGAAATTGGAGAGGATTCCGCGGCTGCCGGAGAACGGTTTGCTGATATCTTCTGTAACATTCGGTCGCACAGCCCATACTCTGCGGATGGCGTAAGCCGCTCATCATCGTTCAACGGAGCGGTAGGCTACCCGGCTGGCGACGGCGTTTACAATCGTCCTTCTCTACGATCTGTCGGACATTCTGCCTCTGCTTGCTTGCGCTCGTGTTCAGTAGTTCCTCTTTCCTGCACGCACAGCCGGCACTGTCGTCCATCTTCGGGGAGCACATGGTTCTTCAACGGGAGCGCCCCGTAGCTGTATGGGGCCGGGCTGCGCCAAGTGAACATGTCTCTGTAACGCTCACGAAAGGTGTATACGCTGCGGTACACTAACACTCATCTTGATACAAATTACCGGGCAGACCAGTTCGCCTGGTTGTGAAGGCTCAAGAGCTGTTTCATTTCAGATCTGCGCCTAAAGCCCAAGCATTCAATTAGGGCACGATTAACAAAATGAGCGTTGATAAATTGATTGATCGTAGAGAGTTTCTGAAGCTCAGCGCCGCATCGAGCATCGTGGCGGGCACTGGGCACAATACTCTAGCGTCCGTACGGTCATTTCGTCCGCAAGTTCCGACACTTGACGATCTCGCGAGTGTGACTATTCGACACACTTTCGGTGACTTGTTCAACCTGCCTCTGGCGATGAATGATCTTGGCTTTGCGCAGTCGGTGAAGTCCGTTTCCGCGATCACCGCGATTGCGATTCCTCCCTATGCTTGCTGCGGATTTCCAGAGATTACCTGGAGTCCGGGTTTTCTGACGACATGCGAGGTTATAGTTGACGATCGGCTGCTCTCGATTCGCCCGCCGCCAGAGAATCGCATCAACTACACGTGGTTCCCGCATTGTGTTGTTCGCGAGCAAGTTGCGGATGGACTTCGCTTCAAAACCAGTATGTTCATGCCGGCGGACAGGCGGGCTGTTGCGCAGTCCATCACGGTGCACAATCTTAGTGAAGCGCGGCGCAAACTTACGCTTGGATTTGACATGCGCGCAGCGGTAACCAAGAAGACTGCCGCGTGGTTCTTCAACTCTCCTGGTGAAGGTGACAACAAGATCACGTGGAGTGCTGAGCAGGGGAGGCTCACGTTTGAGGCACAGCACTCCGCCGCAGCTTCGGCACAAGGCCTGGTTCCTAAAGCGCAGCGGCTGCAGGCGGACAACGTACTGATGTATGAGCTGGAACTGGGAGTGGGAGAGACGCGCGAGTTTCACTATGTAAATGCGATTGCGGAGAATGGCGTGGCAGCGAACCGACTCTACGACGAGTTACAGCGCAGCTATGACCAGGTCGTTCAGGAGAACGAGCGGAAATGGGACGGGCTCATTCGGTCAGCCTTCACGCCCGGCAACAGTGATTTCTCCGGACATCTTCCCAGACTCCTCACCGACGATGAATCTTTGTGGAACTTGTATTACAACGGATTCAAGAATCTCCTTTCGGCACGGCGCCGCTCTCCCGACTCTGCTTACGGCGCAACCCTGATAACGCTAAGCGGCCATGTGTTGCCTACACTGAGCTTCCCCTGGGATACCGCGCTAAGCGGGTTAAGTCTGGCGCTGCTCGATCCGGATCCACTTCGAAATCTGGTAGAAGTCTGGTTTCAGCAGGACATGCACGCTCACCTGGCGACTGATCATGTCTCAGGCGAGGCCGTTGGTCCTTCGTACGGCGTGAACGACATGGCGATTGTGCGATGTGCGCAAGACTACCTGCGTGTGACTGGGCGGTTTGATTGGCTGGACAAGCGGGTCGGCTCGAAGACTGTGCTCGAGCACATCAAAGACCATGCTCTTCATTGGACGAAGCTGCAAACAACCGATCGAAAGCTGGGCGATTACGGAAAGATCGAGAATCTGCTCGAAGTCGTGAGCACTTATCTGCACGAGGTGGCCGGGATGAATGCCGGGAATGTCTCCAGCATGCGGTTTGTTGCCGAGCTGCTGGAACATCGCGGTGACAGCGAAGGAGCAAGGCATCTGCGTGCAGAGGCCGTGAATATGGCCGGGCGCATCAACCGGCTGCTCTATGTGCAGGGCAAGGGATGGTGGCGCTGCGGCCAGCCAGACGGCTCGTTTCATGAAGTCCGTCACTGTTATGACTTCCTCACTGTGCTCGACAATATGGCGGAAGACCTAAGCGCTGTGCAGAAGGAAGAGATGGCCCATTTCTTTTGGGAACAATTGCACAGCGAGAAGTGGATGCGCGCCCTGGCGAGCGGCGATCCGGACGCGAGTTGGAACATTCGTCCGGATCACAGCTGCCTGGGAGCGTACGCGGCGTGGCCACCCATGTCGGCGAAGGGCCTATACAAGATCGATGATCCAGTGAAAATTGCGCCGTGGCTGCGAGAACTCGCGAAGGCCGGGAGCCAAGGCCCCATTGGGCAGGCGCACTGCACTGAGGAGATTTTCCCTCCAGAGCACGGCGGCGCATACAAGAGTCCTGAAGACGCGCCGTACCTCAACGACTGGTGCGTCATCGCTGGCGGCGCCTTTAGTGATTTGGTGATCGAGTCAATCTTCGGAGCAGACCTGACTCTATTCAAAGGCGTGCGTGCGACGCCGCACCTTGCGGAATTCGACCCAAACGCTCGCTTGCAGAACCTCCACTACCAGGACGCGGAGTATACCCTCTCAGCAAAAGGGGCCAAGAAGCAGGCTTAACGTTCCGTAGCGACTTCAGAAATACCGGAGCCGATCAATATGCCGTGGCGGAGGGAAATCATACCGGTGCTCAACGGAGTGGACCGAAATACCATCCTTCAATCTCAGTCGCGTTGAGACATCGAGGACGCCGCTATCGGGCGTAAGATGGACCCGCTGTTCGAACGTGCCGATTTGACTGTCACCGGTAACCAGGAGACCGCCCTCGATCAAACTGCCTGAGTGATGGGACACTCGCGCATGCGGATGTCAACTCGCACATGGACGGAAGAGGCAGAGATCGCAGGCTGCCAAGTACCGTCTACCTCTATTGATATTGAGAGCAGTTCTCGGATCTGACCGCTGACGCCACTCCCTTTCACCTGCATGGAGGAACCAGCCAATGTCTGCGCTGCAAAGGTCGCGTGAATGCCTTGTATCGGGAGAGCGCGGTTCTTGACGCTATAACGGTTTGTACGTATAATCGGTTACCATTTCAATTGGGATATCGCAAGGAACGTGCGATGCAAAACGTTTTTGCCGGTGTGGACGTGGGAGGAACGCGGATCAAAGTCGGCTTAGCCGACAGATCAGGACGATTGATCTCCTGTGAGGTACTTGAGACCGGGGCCTGCCATGACGCCGAGAACTTCCTCGAAATCGTGATTGGTGAGATCGAGACCCAGGCGGCTGCCGCCTCGGTCGCGATCATGGCAGCCGGCATCGGATGTCCCGGCCGGATTGATTTCACATCGGGCAGGGTTGTCTGGGTCAGGAGCAAGCTGGAGTTCCTTGAAGGTATGCCGCTGGCCGTGCGACTCGGCGACCGACTCGCGTGTCCCGTCGTGTGTGACAACGACGTCAACACGATCCTGGCTGGCGAGATGCGGTT
>JAUTWX010000123.1 GCA_030838385.1 Acidobacteriaceae bacterium | reverse complement strand
AAGATTTGATTGGCGATTTTTCAACCCCCCCAAAAGTGCGCAAAAAGCGCAAAAAGGGTCTGGCTCGTAGGCTGCGCCCATCATTTCCGCTCGTCCCCGTCCGAATCCCACCACCCTGCTGACACGCCGGTCGAAAACATTTCCACGAAGGGTCCGCTGAACTGCACATCCCTCGGCTTCGCTCCTAATGACACAGCGGCGGTAGACGATAGGTTTAGTGCCGCGCCTGCGGCGCTCAGGTCCTCTTCGGGATCGGTTTCCCAGCCCTTCCGGGCTGGGCTGACGTTTGGCGGTCGGCCCTCCGGGCCTTGTATCTATCGCGATCTTTGCCCTGTCATTTCTCCCTCAACTTGCCGCAGGCAAGTCGGCTGCTCCCACGGCATGCCGAGGCAGGCTGGGGCACCCTGGTGTATGCGCTTCGATGGCGGCCGGGGCTTGTCATGCGATCATGGCAGGGTGGCCCAGACGCTTACGGAGGATCTTTATGCCCATGGAAAATATAAGCCGGCGTACTTTGATCGGATCAGCAACGGCAGCAGTGTGCCTGGCGGCGTTGTCGAAGGCGGGCGCACGGCAGACGGAATGGAAGCCGCGCCTTGGGATTTTGGGCCGGTATACCGAAGCGAACGTGGAGTTCGCGATTCAGGAAGAATTTAACAACATGATCCTCTCTGCCGGCGCAGGGGTTCCAGGCCTGGATACAACCAAGATCACGGACGAGGAAATCGCGAAGGTCAAGAATCATTTGTCGTCGAAAGGGATGCACGTTTCGGCGCTGCAGGTGAATGGGAATCACATCGCGCCCGATCCGGCGCTGCGGGCGCAGGAAAACAGCAACTTCGTGAAGGCGATCGAGCTGGCCGGCAAGTTAGGTGTTCCGTACATAGGAACGCAGTCCGGCAAAGATGTTTCCAAGCCATTTGAGGCGCAGGTTGACGAGATTGTGCGCGTTTACCACGAAAAGTATTTCGCTGCCTGCGCAGAGCACAAAGTGCGCATCTTGTGGGAGCCGTGGCAAGGAGGGCCGAATATTGCCACCAGCCCGGTGGGCTTTGACGCGCTGTTTACCGCTTTCAAGGACTCGCCCTATGTTGGCCTGCAGTACGATCCGTCTCATCTGCTGTGGCAGATGATGGATCCGGTTCAAACCGCGAAAGACTTCATTGACAAGATTTATGACGTCCACCTGAAGGATACGCAAATCCATTGGGACATCGTGCGCCGAGGCGGCATCGTGCCGGTCAACCAAGCCAAGTGGTGGCAGTTCCGAATTCCGGGAATGGGGAGTATCCCGTGGCCCGAGTTCTTCAGCGTTCTACAAAGCGCCGGCTACGACGGCGCGATGAGCATCGAGCACGAGGATGATCTTTACGGTGCAGCGGACAATCCAGGACCGGATTTCAGCGAACCTTATAAGGTCGGATTCCGCATGGCCAGGCGGTATCTGCGACAGTATGTACCGGTCTAAACTCAGCTAGCCTACCGGGCAAGGAGCCTATCGATTGGTGATTTCAATATTGCTTGCCGCGCTGGCGGCTGCTTCGAGTGCTGAGGCTGCAACCGAAGCAGCGATAGCGCGGATGCATGCGGTGGAGGCTCAGATCCACGCTGTGATCGCGCTCGATCCGACGGCGCTTGCTCAAGCCCGCGCCATCGACCGGGGGCGCAGGGCGCGCGGGCTGCTCTATGGCTACGCGATCCTGCTCAAAGACAACATCGAGGCCGATGGGCCACTGCCCACGACCGCGGGCAGCATGGCGCTGCTCGACAACGTGACCCATCGTGATGCGCCGCTGGTGGGGAGGCTGCGTGCCGCCGATGCTGTGATACTGGGCAAGACGAACTTGTCTGAATGGGCTAACATTCGCTCGAACGCCTCGATTTCGGGCTGGAGCGGGGTGGGCGGCCAGACCCGCAATCCATTCGCGCTGGATCGTAATCCGTGTGGCTCGTCCGCGGGCAGCGCTGCGGCGGTAGCGGCAGGAGAGGTGGAAGCCGCGATCGGCACCGAGACCGACGGCTCGGTTACCTGCCCGGCGGCGGTGAACGGCGTGGTGGGACTGAAGCCCACTGTCGGGTTGGTTAGCCGCGCGCGGATTGTACCCATCAGTCACAGTCAGGATACGGCTGGGCCCATTGCGGCCGATGTTGCGACCGCGGCGCGAGTGCTGAGTGCGATCGCAGGTACGGACCCCGGCGACGCGGCGACCAAGGATGCTGATGCGCACATTGCCGATTATCTGGGAGCACTGAAGCCCGATGCGCTTAAGGGCGCGCGGATCGGCGTGCTGCGGTTTGCAACCGGCTGGTCTGCGGCAACCGACAAGGTGTTCGAGCAAGCGCTGGCGGTGCTGAAGGCGCAGGGAGCGACGCTGGTCGACATCACCGCACTTAAGGATCGGGACAAGATGGGCGAGGCGGAGACACTGGTGCTCCATACTGAGCTGAAGGCTGATTTGAATGCGTATCTCGCCACTACCCCGTCGACGGTAAAAACGCGCACACTCGCCGACGTGATCGCGTTTGACACGGCACATGCGGATCGTGAGCTCGGGCTGTTCGGGCAGGAAACGTTTGTGAAGGCCGAGGCGACCAAGGGCCTCAACGACCCTGCCTACCAGGCGGCGCGGGCTACGTCGCTGCAGATCGCCGGCCACGACGGTATCGACGCTATGCTGGCAGCCAACCACCTCGACGCACTGGTATCGCCGACGATGCCGCCGGCCTGGAAGATCGACGCGGCGAATGGCGATCAGATCGGCGGCGGAGGCGCGGGTTCATTGGCCGCAGTTGCAGGCTATCCACACCTCACCGTGCCGATGGGGGCAGTCATGGGGCTCCCGGTCGGCCTTTCCATCATTGGTCCAGCGTGGAGCGAAGCGCGCCTGCTTGGATACGGTTATGCGTATGAGCAATCGGCGAAGGTGAAGGTGAAGCCGCGCTTTCTGCCATCGATCGAGGGGGTAGCGCCGGTTGCGCCACTGCTCGAACCGCTGCCGCGCCGACGGTAGAAGAGTGGAAGACCCTGGGCGTCTGTCTGCCGACTAGTGTAACGAGCGCGGGATCGATTCCTTCTTAGCACGGAATGGATAGACAGGGGCCAGCTTCTTAGGAGAACAAGCCGAGAGTCGAAATTCCACGGGTTCTAAGATTGCAACTACCAGCGCGTCGGCTGACTTCTTCAGCTCGGAGAAGTCCCGGCAACTGCCCAGCTTGTCTTCATAGTCAAACAAATCATTTCTGAGCCTAATCGCCATCCGAACCAATTCATCCTGGGAAATTGGGTTGATCACGGGGACTTCCACAGTCAGGCTCCTCCTTCTTGCGGCATGGTGCGCATCATAGGCTCAAACCAATACCACACGCAACAGTCACAAAATTGTGAGGAGTTGTTTACGCGCCTCGCAGATAAACGTGATCAGCGCAGTATGCAGTTATTCGTCGCGAAGGACCGCGAGGGGATCAACGCGAGTAGCACGGAATGCGGGAATCACGCTGGCCGCGAACGATACCAGAACGAGGAGCATGGTGACCGCCAGAAAAGTTACGAGGTCGCGGGAACTCACTCCGTAGATCATGCTGGCGGCAACGCGGCCAAGAGCGAGGGCCGCAATGAGTCCGATAGCGATGCCCGCCAGGGTGGGCTTCATTCCTTGAACGATGACCAGGCGCCCGACGTCGCGCAGCGTGGCTCCAAGAGCAATGCGCAGGCCGATTTCTCTCATACTGCGTTTTACTGAATAGGCAAGTACGCTGTAGATGCCGATGGCGCATAGGACCAGAGCCAGCAGACCGAAGATCGCGAGCAGCTGCATGTTGAAACTATGTTGTGTCAGAGTCTCGCCGACAAAGTCTTCCAGGGTCATGACATTGTCCACCGGGATGTCTTTGTTCACCTGGTTGATGGCGCCAGTTACCGCGGTGGCAAGGGTTTGAGGCGGGGTCGTGGTGCGGACGGCGAGCGACAGAGGGCGTGCGCGCCAAGGGGCCATCGAAGAGCCCGTGACCTGTGCGAGTGGCCAATAAAGCGTAGCGATGCCGGCGGCACTGTCCAGGCCGGTCTGCTTGACATCCCCCACTACCCCGACAACCTCACGATCCTTGTCCGAAAAGAAAGAGAGCTTCAAATGTCGTCCGATCGGGTTTTGGTTCGGCCACAACTGTTTTGCCATGGTTTGGCTGATGACGACGACGGGCGCCGCATCGGCTGTGTCACCGGCGCTGATGCTCCGGCCCTCGAGCAAAGGGATGCGCATGGCCTGGAGATATCCTGGCGTCGCGACCCGGACCGACACCTCGGGCTGTTCCGACAATGCGACCACGGGATGTCCTTCAGCGGCAACGGGTTGATTGGAGCCGCCAAGCAGAGGCAAGTCGTCTACCGCTCCAGCAGATTCAACGCCGGGTAAAGAGCGCACGCGTTGCAGCACCTGGTCGAAGAACTGCGATTCTTGCGTAGGTTCGGTGAATTGGTGCTTCGGCACCATCACCGCCAGGGTGAGGACGTTGCGTTGGTCAAAGCCGGGGTCAATGGTTTGTAGTTTCCAAAGGCTCCGGATCATGAGCCCGGCTCCAATCAACAATACGACAGAGAGCGCGACCTCGACGGCCACCAGGGCGGAGCGTGTGTTGCTGCTTCCACTGTCCGCGTCGGTGCGGCCGAGACCTTGTTTCAGAGCGTTGCTCACATCCCCTTTTGTCATGCTCAGGGCAGGGAGTAGACCAGAGAGGATGCCGGTCACGATAGAGAGTCCGAAGGTGAAGGCGAGTACCGGGCCGTCGAGACCGATCTCACCCATGCGAGGCAGCTTATCGGCAAAAAACTTGAGCAGCAGTTCTATGCCGAAGCGGGCGGCCAGCAGACCGAGCGCGCCTCCGCATAAGGAGAGGATCAAGGATTCGCTGAGCAGTTGCTGGATAACGCGAGAGCGGCTTGCACCCACTGCGGAGCGGATGGCGATCTCTTTACGACGCGCGAAAGTGCGCGCAAGGAAAAGATTGGCGACATTTGCGCAGGCAATCAGCAGCACGAAAGCCACGGCTCCGAGCATCATGAGCAATGCTGGACGGACACTACCAACGGTCTCTTCGCGCATGGAATTGACCAGCGCACCCCAGCCTTTGTCGTCCTCCGGATAGGCCTTCTCCAGGCGTTGCGAGATGGTGTTCATTTCTGCCTGTGCTTGCGCGAGCGTAGCGCCCGGTTTGAGGCGGCCAATAGAAAGGAAGTGGTGTTCACCCCGTACGGCCGCCTCCTTATCGCTTAGGCCGAGAGGAGTCCAAAGCTGGGCGAAATTCGGCATGACCATCTTCGGGCCCATTACGCCCACGACCACATAGGGGTCTCCGTCGAGGTTGATAGATTTCCCAACAACGTTGGGATCGGAGGCGTAGCGCGCTTGCCACAACTTGTTGCTGAGGATCACCTCATGATTTCTGCCAGGGCGGTCTTCTTCGGGCAGGAAAACACGGCCGTGAAGAGGCTGAACGCCAAGTACGGAAAAGAAGTTGGAACTGACCGTGCTCGCGACGACCGACTCAGGTTTGCCAGCGCCGGTAATGTCATAGCCTGCACCACCGTAGACCGCCATTTGCTCGAAGACATTGTTCTGCTTTTGCCAATCGAGGAAGTTTGCTGCCGAAACGGCGAAGCGGGTCATTCCGGGGAAACTGGTCTGTGGAGGAACGTGCCAGACCTGCACCAGGCGATCGGCATCCGGAAATGGCAACGGTTCTAACAAAACCGCAT